>CAMOWP010000052.1 GCA_946628455.1 uncultured Clostridia bacterium
GCCTCAAGCTTTTCATAAGCAGTGGCGCAGTAAAACGGTCTGTAATTTTCAAGCATTTTTGAAGCGCAGGAGGTAAGGTCGCCCTTAGTGCATATGTTATCCTTAAGCGCCATAGGGATTCCGCAAAGGGGCGAGCCCTCGCAGTTTTTAATCATTTCATCCGCTTTTTTCGCGCTCCCGAGAGCCTTATCGGCAGTCAAGTGAACAAACGCGTTATATTTTCCGTTTTCTTTTTCAATAGCTGAAAGATAAAGCTGAGTCAGCTCGAGCGACGATATTTCCCTGTTCCTGAGCATTTCTGATAAAGGGGTAATAATTTCCATTTATATTCCCCCTTTAACCCTGAACATTCCGTTTTCATTCTCAGCTGACGAAAGCACCGCAGACTGAGGAAACGAGCTCTCTGCCCTGTCCTCCCTGAGTGCTTCAAGGGGCGCGCGCCCGCTTTCAGTCTCGCCGTTATCGCAAAGCTCAGCACCGCTTACAAGCCTTGCAAACTCTGTTATCTCATCCATATCCTTAACAATATTATCAAGTTCCTCGCCTGAAAATTCGAGCGCGGAAAGCTTTGCAATTTTCAAGATTTCTTCTCTGTTAATCATATCAATACCGCTTTCGGTTTTTTGATTTATTTTACCATAATATAACCGCACCGTCAAACAGCTGCGGCTGTAAATAACAAACGGCAGCGCGCTTGCACTGCCGTTAATGCTATACTTTAAAAATATCGTCGTATTTCTCAGCCCACGCCTGAACAGCAAAGCGGCTGTACTGCTTTGGAATTGCCTTGCAGACTGCGGAGAGCCGCGCCATATTTGCACCGAGCCCCGCAAAAAGCGCAACAAGCCTTTTATCCTTAATCATAGCCGCGCCCTTTTTTATAAGGTCGGGGTTAATATCAATAATTCCGCCGCCCGGCTCGCCTGAAATGCTCAGCTCGTTGATTGTTATAATTTTGCTTTCAAACATATAATCAAGCTGGCTCGGCTCAAGCTTAGTCATAAGCAGCTTTACAAGCGCAAGGGACGCAAGCCCTGAGCCGATTTCGTTATAATATCTCAGCTGATAAGCCCAAAGCGTTTCCGCGCTGTAGGTTTTTGTTTTATCATTTTTGATAACGTCCGCCAGAATTGCTGCCGCCTTAAATGAGTTTGCAATTCCCGAGCCGATAAGAGGAATAGTCATAAAAGCGCTGTCCCCTATCGCCGCATAACCGTCTGCAACCATAATTGACAGGGTCTGCCTTACAGGAATCTCCGTCATTGTGCCTCCTCGCTTCAGCTCTCTTCCGAGAACGGGATTGCTCCTTCTGAAAAACTCGGCTTTTTCCTCAGCCTCTTCAGCGGTGAACGGCTCAAATTCCCCGATAAGCAAATCGGAATATTCATCATCAGCCGCAACCCAGCCAATTCCCATTCTGCCGTTAGGAATCATATATACCTTATACCTGTCAAAAACTCTGTTAACGTCGCAGCCGAGCTCATAGAACGCTCTGTAGGTATAAAAGACCTCAAAGGGCTTAGCCTCTGCCTGAACACCGCAGCACTCGGGAAGCTGAGACCTTACGGGAGAGTTAACCCCGCAGGAGTCAATAACAAGGTCGCCGAGAATATCGCCCTTATCAGTTTTTATTCCGATAACTCTGTCACCCGCCATAACGGGAGCAAGAATCTCCGTTTCGTAAACGAACTTTACGCCCTTGCTCTCTGCGTGTGAGATAATCAGGTCGTAAATATCGCGGCGCTCCATTTTAATGTCGTCCTCGTTGCGCTCATCGTCTTCAGTATGCCTGAGTATCGTCTGCTCAGACGGAGGCGTAAAGCTCATTGAATACATCGGCAATCTCTTGCTTTCATCCGGCTCAGGTATACCGCACGCGCTTAATGATTTAACGTCAAAAATATCAGTCCAGTCATAGCCCATATCTTTTCGTTTATGCTTCTCATAAACAGTAACATCAAATCCGCTTTCAGCAAGCAACGCGGCGCAGGATATACCTCCGTGACCGCCGCCTGCAACAATAATCTTTTTTGCCATAAGACCTCATCCTTTCATATTATTTAATCCATTATACATTATACCACATTTGTCTATTATTTCATAGTCTATTAAAAAAAGCCCGCAGCATAATAGCCGCAGGCATTTTATGTTATTATGTCTATTTTTCTCTTTCAAGCCTGAAGGCAACGGAGCGCTTGAGATATTCAAGATAAGCCTCGTCCCTGCACATAGCCTTTGACGGTGTATCCGAAAGCTTTGCAACGGGTCTGCCGTTAACGTACTGAAGCTTGATGACGATGTTAAGCGCCTTTTCCTTAGTGTCGTTTGAGCAGAAGGTTCCGATTCCGAAGGAAACCTTTGCCCTGTCATTAAAGTGGTCATAAAGCGCCTGAGCCTTGTCAAAATCAAGGCTGTCGCTGAAGAGAAGGAGCTTTGTTTTCGGGTCAACTCCGTAGCTCTCATAGTGCTTTATAATCCTCTCGCCCCATTCATACGGGTCGCCGCTGTCATGGCGGACGCCTGTATAGTTATTAACCATTGCGCGATTGAAATCAAGCAGGAATAAATCCGTTGTAATAGTATCGGTCAGCGCCGTTCCGTTATCTCCGTCATATTCAGCGTACCAGTCGCGCATAGCATAGTGGTTAGTGTATGCAAGCGGAATTGAGTCAATTCCCTGATACATCTGAACGTATTCGTGAGCATATGTTCCGATTGGGGTAAGGTTATATTTCATCGCAAGGTAAACGTTCGACGTTCCCGTGCAGTTCTTTGTTTCAAATGCAAGGCGTCTTACAACCTCGTCCTCCCACTCGCGCGAAAGCCTTCTTCTACAGCCGAATTCAGCAAATTTGAAATTGTATTTGCCTGAATTGAACGCCTCGATTTTAGAATCAAGCCTCTGCTTTGCAGATTCAAGAAGCTCGTTATAATCGTACTTGAAGCGGAAATAAACCTCGTTGATAATTTCAAGAAGGTAAATTTCAAACTGCATAGCTGAGAAGAGCGGACCCTTAACAACAACGCTGAGCTCGCCGCTGTCGCTTAAATCAACGGTAACGTATTCACGAATCGGGTGATAAAGGCGGAGAAATTCAACATAGTCGTTTTTGATAAAACGGATTGAGCGGAGATAATCAAGCTCCTCCTCTGTGAAATAAAGAGTGCAGAGATGGTCAATCTGAGCTTCAATTTCGTCAGCCATTTCCCTTGTGAAAACAACATCCTTATTGCGGCATTTGAAATAGTATTCGCCGCTTAAATCGGTGTGCTTGTGAAAAATGACCTGGTCCATATTGAATTTGTATAAATCGGTATCGAGAAGCGATACTACAATCGGTTCCAGTTTCATTTTATTCTCCTAAAATCAGTCTGCAAGAGTTTTATCCATTTCTGCAAAATACTTAATTGTGCGTACCATCTGGCTTGTGTATGAGTTTTCGTTATCATACCAGGCAACAACCTGTACCTGATATAAACCGTCTGCAAGCTTTCCTACCATAGTCTGGGTAGCGTCAAAAAGAGAACCGTAACGGATTCCTACGATATCGCTTGAAACGATTGGGTCCTCGGTATAGCCGAAGGATTCGTTTGAAGCTGCCTTCATTGCGGCGTTAACGCTTTCAACCGTAATATCCTCGCCCTTTACAACAGCTACAAGAATAGTGGTTGAGCCTGTCGGAACGGGAACTCTCTGTGCGGAGCCGATAAGCTTTCCGTTGAGCTCGGGAACAACAAGGCCGATTGCCTTTGCGGCGCCTGTTGTATTGGGAACGATATTTACGGAAGCAGCTCTTGCGCGGCGGAAATCGCCCTTACGGTGAGGTCCGTCAAGCACCATCTGGTCGCCCGTAAACGCATGAACGGTGGTCATAATACCGTGCTCAATAGGAGCGTAAGCATTAAGCGCCTTAGCCATTGGAGCAAGGCAGTTTGTTGTGCAGGAAGCAGCTGAAATAACCTTGTCCTCTGCGGTGAGAATATCGTGGTTTACGTTGAATACGATGGTCGGGATATTATCCTTCGCAGGAGCTGAAAGAACAACCTTCTTTGCGCCCGCCTTGATATGCTTTTCAAGCTCCTCCTTTTTTACAAAGAAGCCTGTGCACTCAAGAACAACCTCTACTCCGAGGTCAGCCCACGGGAGCTGCTCAGGGTCGGGATTACTGTAAATTCTGATTTCTGTTCCGTCAACGATAATACTGTTTTCAGTTGCCTGAACGCTGTCTGCATATTCATAGCGACCCTGCGTTGAATCGTACTTGAGAAGATGAGCGAGCATTGCGGGGTTTGTTAAGTCGTTAATTGCTACAACCTCGTAACCCGGCGCTCTGAACATCTGGCGGAACGCGAGACGTCCTATTCTTCCGAAACCGTTAATTGCTACTTTTACTGACATAATATTTCCTCCTCTATTTTACGGCGTTCTGCCGTTTATTCCATTCATCCCTGAGGATTGCAAGCCCGTACTGGTCAAAATACGGCTCGCTCGCCTCCTTGCGGGCTTTGCCCCGCTTAATCATTCTTCCCTCGTTTCTCATTCCCACCTTTTCAAGAATGTGAAGCATAGCGGAATTATCGACGTCGCACACGCCATGTACCCTGTGAAGCTTGAGCTCGTTAAACGAGTAATCAAGCACGCCTTTCAGCCCCTCGGTAGTATATCCGTGCCCCGTATAAAATCTGTTGAGAATTATACCGAGAATCGCGTCGTCACGCCTCCAGTTCATATGAAGAGAAATTCCGCCTATAACGCGCTTTTCGGCTTTAAGCTCAAGCGCAAAATTATAATGCATACGCGGCTCTGCGTTCATTTCATTTACGCACTACACCTCAAGGTATTCTCTTGTCTGCTTTGGCGTATTGGGGCCGAACATCATATGCTTTACGTTATCGTAATCCGAAGAGTATTCATGCACCGCCTCAAAATCATCGGGCGAAAACTCTCTTAAAATCAGTCTCTCTGTTTCAAAATGCATATCTTTCTCCGATTACAGCTCCGACGGTTTAAACGACGGCATAAGCTCTAATTTAAACTGATTGATTCTGTGAAGGTAGTCGATTCTTTCCTTTTTTACAGGGTCATCAATTTCGCCTGTTCTGATATATCTGTCAAGCTCAGCGTAGGTAAAGCCGAGGTTATCCTCATCGGTTATTCCGCTGAGTCCGTCAATCGGCACCTTGTTAACAAGAACATCGGGAAGCCCGAGAAGCGTGCCGATTTCCTTCATCTCAGCAACCGTTATATTTGAGCAGGGGCTGAAATCGCCTACGGAATCGCCGTAACGGGTTGAATAGCCCACCCAGTCCTCCGAGAGGTTGCAGGTGTTTGCAACTCTTCCGTTATTGCTCTGGGATACGGCGTATAAAACTGACATACGGATTCTCGGCGGCAGATTGATAACGCTCTGATTTGAAAGCTCAAACGGTATGTTATTCTTTACTCCGTCAACCGCGTCCTTGATGTTAACTATAAAGTGCTTTATTCCGAGGTGGTTAACGAGCAGCTTTGCCATATCAATATCGCTCTGCTCGCCGTTTGGCATAAGAACGCCTATAACCCTGTCCCGTCCGAGCGCCTCAACGCAAAGCGCCGCGACAATTGAGCTGTCCTTACCGCCTGAAATACCGATAACGGCATTGCAGCCCTTTCCGTTTTTCTCAAAGAAATCGCGTATCCACTGAACGCATTCGTTTTTAACCTTTAATGCATCAAACATATCGTTTCTCCTATATAATATCTATCTGACAGCTTCTCATCGTATTAATCGCCGCTTCGTGAGCTTCGGGAGTTACGCCTGCGCAGCAGCTCTCCTTAACGCAGATTGCTTTTTCGGGGAAATACGCCTTTAAAAGCAGAGTGTTTGAAACAACGCAGATATCGGTGCAAAGCCCGAGAAGCTCAACGCAAAATTCCTCGCCGCCTGCCCTCTCTTCAAGGAGCTTCGGCAAATCCTTGCTTCCGAAGGTGAGCTTTTCAACGGGGGTATATCCCTTTTTCTCAAGCGCAGCGGCAACCGCGCTGTTGAACTTCCAGCCGTCAGTTCCCTTAATGCAGTGCTCAACGGGCAGCTTTTTACCCTCTGCCGACTCAAGATAATTTTCAAAATGAGTATCGAAGGTTGCGAAAATCTCGCCGTCAAAATCCTCAATTTCATTAACAACGGCAGGGACAATCGCCTCAGCCTCTTTTGTGCCGAGAGCACCGTCAACAAAATCCTTTTGCATATCAACAACTACTAAAAACTTTTTCATACCTTTTCCTCTTAAAAATCAGCTGTTATAGTGAATCTTCGCGTTTGGGAATATATCCTTAAGCTTAACCTTCGGTCCGCCTTCATATTCCCTTATTTTCTTTGCGTCTGCTTTTGAACCGCCGTAGTAAACATTTTTTATTATTTGGCCATCACTATAAGGTCGAAAAGATAAAACATTAATATATTTTATACTCTTAGATAACTTTACACTCTTAATATTTGAGCAACCAGTAAAAGCATAGTATCCAATGCCAGTCACTCCTTTTTTGATAACAACCTGCTTGATAGCTTTCTGTCCCTCAAAAGCGACTGCCTGAATCTCACCTTTTCCGTAAACGGTCAGCTTCTTTCCGTTAAATTTGAATTTTACTCCGTCGCCGCACCATCCGCTTGAGGGAAGAACGGCTGCCTGAGAGGTTATATGCATTCCCGCCGTAACGCTGAAAAGCATAACGAGCGCAAGTAAAACCGATAATATTTTTTTCATTCTTTTCATAATTTTACCTCCTTATAACTTTAGTTTATTATACCATACCAACCATTTTCTTTCAACAATCATACTACAAGATTTCCGGTTTTTTCGGAAATTCCGATTTCAGCCACAGCGCCCGAATTGAATTCAAGGTAATCCTGCTCGATTCCGTCGCTGAAAATCACTCCGTTTTCGGGCATATAGGAAGCTATCTTTAGCGGCTTGTTCCTCTCGATTTTTCCGAAAACGATTTCCGCGCCTGTCGAGGTGCTCGGATAAGGCTCCCTTACGGTGTAGTAGAGATAATCCGAATCGCGCCTGAAATCCTTAAACTCCCCGGCTTTCCCTGCATTTCCGAGATAACCGTTAATACCCGCAGCGCCTGCGAGAATGCTCTTAAACCAGCCTGTTTTTCCGAGCCCTGTTGAAACGATAATTCCGCTTGAGCTCTGAACCTCGCGTTTGCCCGCAATCTCTATTTCGTACCGCGCTGAAACGTGGCTTTTCTGACCGATGAAAATATCGTTGACTCCGCAGAGGAGCTGACCGTCGTTGAGCCTGGCTTCGGCGAGAGTTACCGACTCCCTTTTTCTTCTTCCGTCAGCCGTTTCGGGAACGATACGGCAAAGGTCGCCTGCAGAAAAAGGAAGCAGCACTCCGTCCCACCTCGCAGGGTCGGGGTTAACGCCGATTAAGCTCTGAGTGGTCAGGTATTTCATAACGTTTGCAACGAGGCCGTCTCTTCCTACGGCGATAACAATATCATTTTCGCCGAACATAAAATTAGGAATAAACTCCCTGTCTACAAGCTGCAGGCGTCCGTAGGTTTCGAGGTACTCCGCGGCGGAATGCACCGCCGCGTAATACGTTTCGTGCTCGAGCTTGTAATCGTCGAAGCAGCCTCCGTGGTGCTCGATATAGAATTTCACCTGACTTTCGGTATTATACCTGTATATCAGATTTTCAAGTCTCGTTTTCTGTGTAACAAGAATTATCTTGTTATCCGTAAGTCTGTTCATTTCAGCTCCTTAACGCAAGGCTTTCAAGAAGGTCGGGAGTAATATTGAGCGCTCCGATTTTTTCGCTGTTTGCGGCAAGCTTTTCAAACGCCTGGGCTATCATCTTTTCGGGCTCCATATTAAGAGTTGCAAGAGCAACGAGCGCCTCCTTGCTGAGCTTGTTGTACGCCTCCATAACCGCCCCGATTCTGTACGCCTCGGCGTCCGCGTCCTTTTTGGCGTTTTCAAGTCTCAGCTGCGCAAGCTCCCTGCGCTTTTCCTCAATTTCAATTTCTGCGTTAATCTTGATTTTTTCGCGTTCCGCCTCGCTCTCGGTTTTCATCTGTTCAAGCTCGTTTTCCTTTTCAAGCAGCATTCTTTTTGTGTTGATTTCCGTCTCTCTTATCTGCTTTTTCTTTTCTTCAACGGAAATCTCTGTGTTGAGCTCGTTTTCCTTAACGCGTCTTTCCTGCTCAATTGACGCGTTACGTCTTTCGTAGAGCGCGTCGTCAGACTGCTTAAGAATTTCCTCTCTTGTTTTTGCTTCAAGAGCGCGGCTTGTTTCATTAGTTGACACTGCCTTAAGAAGCGAGAAGCCTGTAACCTCAACTCCGAGCTTCTTAAGCTCATCAATGCTTTTAAGCTCGCTAAGCACCTCGTTTGCGAAGCTTTGATTTAGCTTCAGCGCATTTGTAAGCTCCAGTGCGCCTATACGGCTTTTTACAATTACCTCTGCAATATTGATAATTCTCTTTGAGAGCTTCTGCAGTGGGTCGCTGTTATACTGTTTTGTTTTGAGGTTAACGGTGAAATCCATCGCCTGCGCAATTTTTCTGTAATCGCATATCTTATAGGTTAACTGACCCTGGACAGTTACCGCCTGATAGTCTCCCGTCTTTTCCTCAAAGATAAAATCAGAGTCCTGATTAGGTATCGGCACAGCGCAGGCTGAGGTTGTTTTTTCAAGGTAGAAGAACGATAAGCCGGCGCCCTCCTTAACAAGCTTTCCTTTTCTGTAGCGAAGAACGTATTCGCTCGGTAAAAACTTAATATACATTATAATGATTCTCCTTTTCTGTGTTTACCGGCGAATACTGTCACAACAGCGCCGGTATTTTATTTTTTTGTGTATAGCTTTGCGGGTCTGTGTCCCGCGCCGACTGTCGATGTATCTGTTTCTTCAACAAAATCGGCAATTTTCCTTCTGAAATTGGCTGTCAGAAGCGGCACGTCGGTAATCGTCTCCTGAACTCGCTGAAGCTCGGCGAGAGTAAAGCGTTCGGGAAGAAAGTCGAAAAGCGTTTCAACATTCTGCGCCTCTTTTCTCAGCTTGGTGAGAGCGCAGGCGATAATCTTTGCGTGGTCAAACGCTGTTCCTCCCGAGTCTTTTATTTCAAAGCGCTCCGATTCGTATTTGCTCTGAGTTTTAGTAAGCTCGGTGATAATTTCTGTGTCGCCGTGCCTGAGCGTTAGAGTGCAGCTTCCGTTTTCGTTTTCATTATACTTAACGGTAAACCATGCAGCCTCCGCGGCGTCGTCGCCTCCTTTAACCACAACGGGCTCGGCTATTACGGATACAAACGCATTCGAGATAATCCAGCCTCTCGGGTCGCGGTTCGGCTTGCTGAATACTCCGGCAGGCATAATCGCTCTCGGCGTAACGCCTGTTTCCTCGGTTATTTCCCTGAGCGCGCATTCCTCTACCGTTTCACCTGATTGCAGAAAGCCTCCGGGAAGCGCCCAGCAGCCCTTGAACGGGTGACCGCCTCTTTTTACAAGCAGAAGAGAAAGCGAGCTTTCCGGGTCGTGCCTGTAGCTTTCCTCATCCTTTGAAAGAAGCGTGAACGCTGCAATATCCGTAGTAATTGAAGGACGCTCGTAAGCCTCAATACTGTAATTTTCTAAAAATTCCTTTTCTGAACCCATCGGTATGTACCTCCTGTCTCTTATTTTCAATTTGATAATATCACAATGATATTATCTTGTCAAGTGTTTTTTGAAAGTTTTTTTAAAAATTTTTCAAGGCGATATTCGGTGTTGACAAATGGTGCGCGTTGTGCTAAAATACGTAATAATTAATTACAAAAACAAATGCAGTGACGGAATTAATTGTTATCTTCCCTTCGGCAAAGAGAGCTGGCGGTTGGTGTAAGGCAGCGTGAACGGATAACAAGTCTCGTTCCCGAGCAGAGCCGCGGAATAAAGTAAGCGGCTACGGCTTGCCCCGTTATCATGGCAGGAGGTTTGACTGAACCTCGCAGAGTGGACCTGTTAAGGTCAACCAGGGTGGTACCGCGAATAAATTCGTCCCTGAGGCTACGCCTCGGGGATTTTATTATTGCAGATATAAGAAAGGACGAAAAACTATGAAAAACATCAAAATTGCTGACACAACCTTGTGCAGAGAAAACAATTCCTTCAGCTTTAAGGAAAAAATTGAAATTGCACGCCAGCTTGAAAAGCTGAGTGTTGACATTATTGAACTGCCTGAAATTGAGAATACGAGAACTGACGTCCTACTTGTTCGTACAATATCTGCATTCGTTAAAAACGGAACTATTTCAGTAGGCGCAGGAACGAGCAAAAAGAGCATTGACGACGCTGCCGAAGCGCTTTCAGCAGCAAGCAACGCTTCAATAAGAATTGAGCTTCCCGTATCTCCTGTAGGTATGGAATACAACTGCCATAAGAAGCCCGCAAAAATGCTTGAGTGGATTAAGGAAACCGTTAAGCTTGCAAAGGAAAAGGTCTCAGACGTTGAATTCTGCGCTACCGACGCAACAAGAGCAGAGACGGAATTCCTCTACGAAGCAATCAAGGGAGCTACACAGGCAGGAGCAGATAAAATTACAGTATGCGACAGCGCAGGCTCAATGCTCCCCGACGATTTTGCAAAATTCGTTAAAGACATTATTGACAATACCGGCGTTCCAATCGGAATTAAATGCAACGACAAGACAGGTCTTGCCGCTGCTCAGGCAATTCTCGCTGTAAGGTGCGGCGCTTCTTGTGTTAAATGTGCAGTAGGCGGTGACACGGTAAGCCTTGATACAATGGGCTCAATCATTAAGGAATACGGAATTGATTACGGTATTTCATCCGGTATCAAATACACAGAGCTTCACAGAATAGTTAACCAGATTAACTGGATTACTGATAACGCTAAAAACGACAGAAGCACCGTTACGGTAAGCGCTGAATTTGAGGGAATCAGACTTGACAAGAGTGACAGCGAGGAGACTGTTCTTGCCGCTG
>CAMOWP010000053.1 GCA_946628455.1 uncultured Clostridia bacterium
GGAACTATGAAAATCCGCAGCACGAAAAGCAGTGGGTTCTTCCTATGTTCGTTCCGGGCTCTGGCGAGTTTTCAAACATGAACCATGAGCTTCTTGAAGAGCATCCCGAGCTTGGACGTTTCTTTGAGAGAATGACGCGTAACCCGCTTGAAAAGGTTACACCTATGGTGCCTCCAGGGGGCGGCGGAATAGGAATGCACGTTATTCCCGTTGAGAAGGCAATTGAAATGGAAAACGAGGCAATAGGAATTGAAAAGATTTCCTACTGGCTTGATAAGTATGACGGAAAATATGCAGCATCTCCGTGCTCATGCCGTTATTCAAGAAAGACCTACGACGAAGGCTGCGCAGACGACCCAGAGGGCTGGTGCGTTGCAGTAGGCGATATGGCTGACTACGTTGTTGAAACAAAGAAGGGCGGCCATTACATAACAAGAGAGCAGGCGCTTGAAATCTTTAAGCAGGGCGAAGAAAACGGCTTTGTTCATCAGATTACAAACATTGACGGCGAGGACAAAATCTTTGCAATTTGTAACTGTAACGTTAATGTTTGCTACGCTCTGCGTACATCTCAGTTATTCAACACACCCAATATGTCGCGCTCTGCATATGTTGCAAAGGTTAAGAAAGAAAACTGCGTAGCATGCGGACGTTGCGTTGAGCACTGCCCCGCAGGTGCGCTCAAGCTCGGTCAGAAGCTCTGCACAAAGCAGGGAGAGATTGAGTATCCGCGTCAGGAGCTTCCCGACGCTGCTAAATGGGGACGCGATAAGTGGGAACCCGACTACAGAGATAAGAACAGAATCAACACTCACGAAACGGGAACAGCTCCCTGTAAGACTGCCTGCCCTGCACACATAGCTATTCAGGGTTATCTTAAGATGGCGGCTCAGGGAAGATATGACGAGGCTCTCGCTCTTATCAAGAAAGAGAATCCGTTCCCCGCAGTTTGCGGTCACGTTTGTAACAAGCGCTGTGAAGAGGCTTGTACAAGAGGCACAATTGACGAGGCTATCGCAATTGATGACGTTAAGAAGTTCCTCGCTCACAGAGACATTGCAAACTCAACAAGAGTTATTCCTAAGAAAGTTATTCCGAAAATTACCGTTGACGGTGTATTTGACCGTGAAAAAGGCTTTACAGAAAAGGTTGCTATCATCGGTGCAGGCCCTGCAGGTCTTTCCTGCGCATTCTATCTTGCAGAAAAGGGCTACCTTAATGTAACCGTATTTGAAAAGAACAAGGAGCCCGGCGGAATGCTCCGTTACGGTATCCCGAACTACAAGCTTGAAAAAGAGGTTATCGACGCTGAAATCGACATCATCAAAAAGATGGGCGTTGAAATCAAGTGCGGCGTTGAGGTTGGTAAGGATATCACTCTTGACGAGCTCAGAGAACAGGGCTACAAGGCATTTTATATGGCTATCGGCGCACAGGGCGGAAGAAAAGCAGGCGTTGACGGCGAGGACGCCGAGGGCGTTCTCACAGCAGTTGAATTTCTTCATGAGGCTGCTGAGAAGGAAGCTTTCGATATCGGCAAGAACGTAGTTGTAGTCGGCGGCGGTAACGTTGCTATTGACGCTGCAAGAGTAAGCGTTCACTGCGGAGCAGAAAACGTTTCAATGTTCTGCCTTGAGAGCAAGGAAGAGATGCCTGCTTCCGACGACGAGGTTGAAGAGGCTCTTGAGGACGGCGTTTCAGTTAACAACGGCTGGGGCCCGAAGGAAATCGTTAAGGACGAAAACGGCAAGGTTAAGGCTATCGTATTCAAGAAATGCGTATCCGTATTTGACGAAGAGCACCGCTTCTCGCCGAAATACGATGAGAACGAAACAAAGACTGTTGAATGCGAAAACGTTATTCTTTCAATCGGTCAGGCTATCCAGTGGGGCGGACTTCTTGACGGAACAGCAGTTGAGCTTAACAGAAATATGACTGCTCAGGCTGACTCGTTTACCTTCCAGACTGCTCAGGAGGACGTATTCGTTGGCGGCGACGCTTATACAGGACCGCGTTTTGCTATTGACGCTATTGCAATGGGTAAGGAAGGCGCAATCTCAATTCACAGATACGTTCAGCCTAACTCATCGCTCACAATCGGACGTAATCCGAGATATTATGTTGAGCTTGATAAGGACGATATCGTTCTCGAAAGCTATGACACAGCTCACCGTCAGATTCCTCAGGCAACCAAGAAGGTTGACCCGAAGGGCTTCAAGGATGATTACAAGATGCTTACAGAAGAGCAGGTTAAGGTTGAGACCTCAAGATGTCTCGGCTGCGGCGCAACAATCGTTGACCCGAACCGCTGCGTAGGCTGCGGAGTTTGTACAACAAAGTGCGAATTCGACGCTATCCATCTTTACAGAGAACGTCCCGAGTGCTCAACAATGTACAGGGCCGAGGATAAGCTCAAGGCTATTCTACCTTATGCAGCTAAAAGAGAGTTTGCTATTAAAAAGGCAAACCGTGCAGCAAAAAAAGGTAAATAATTATGCACGAGCTCGGAATAGTATTTCATGTTATTAAAACAATTGAAGAGGTAGCTGAGGAGCAGGGGCTTACCAAGGTCTCCTCAGTGACCCTCGAGGTAGGCGAGGTTTCAACCGTTATTATGGAATACCTTGAGGACTGCTGGGACTGGGCTTGCAAAAAGAGCGAAGTTTTAAACGGCTCAAAGCTCTTACACGAGGTCATCAAGGGCGTTACATATTGCGAGGACTGCGGCCAAACCTACGAAACCGTCAAATATGCTAAAATCTGCCCATACTGCAAATCGGAAAACACCTATTTAATCCAGGGTAACGAGGTGCAGATAAAGGAGATTGAAGCATTATAACATCCACTACTTACTAGTGACCAATTAAGTAATTCTAAGGCTCTTATTAAGAACCTACTATATAAATTTTATTAAGGGGAGGAAAACTATTATGTTATTCCACATCTATGGTGATTTGTCACTGTGGCAGCTCTTTGGCTGGTGCCTGGCATTCATCGGACTCGTTGTTGCTAATGAAATAGCACGCCGCACCAAAGCAGGCGGAATTTTCTGCTTTATCGTTCTTCCGGCAGCACTTACTGTTTACTTCATCGTAATCAATATCGGCGCTAAGACCTTCGCTGCCAACAACCCGACTATCGTTCAGATGAACGGCTGGTTCCACTATGCAAAGCTTTATGCTGCAACAATCGGCTGTATCGGCTTTATGATTCTTAAGTATCACTGGGGCAGCCTCGGCAAGGCTCAGTGGTTCAAGGCATGGCCGTTCCTCATCGTTGGTATCAACATCCTCATCGCTGTTGCTTCTGACTTTGAATCTGCTTACAAGGGTATGATTGGCTGGACTAACGCAAACGGTCAGTTCATCGCAGGCAGCGCAGCAGGCGGCTGGTGGTATTCATCAGAGGGCGTATGGCTTTACGGCGGCTGGTGGAATATCCTCAACGGTATTGCAGGCCTTATCAACATTATGTGTATGACAGGCTGGTGGAGCATCTATTCATCAAAGGACCAGAAGGATATGCTCTGGCCTGATATGACATGGCAGTTCATCATCGCTTACGACGTTTGGAACTTTGAGTACACTTACTGTAACCTTCCGCTTCACACCTGGTATTGCGGCGTTGCACTTCTTCTTGCTCCTACATTTGCTAACGCATTCTGGAACAAGGGCGGCTGGATTCAGAACCGTGCTAACACACTTGCAATCTGGTGTATGTTCGCTCAGGTTGTACCGAGCTTCCAGAACAACTCCAGATTTACAACTCTTCCGTCGCTCTATGCACATCCCGACGCAATTATGCAGGGTATCAGCGCTATGAACAACGGCAGAATGGACCCGAACATGGCTCTTACAGCTGCAGACGCTAACCCGACTGCACAGGGCGTTGTTGCTATCCTTGCTATTGTTATCAACATCCTTGTTATCACAAACATCATCAAGCGCGCTAAGGAAAGAAAGATTAATCCTTACAAGCAGGATGTATTTGAAGGCACAAGAGACCACAAGCTTGCTCTTGAAAGAGCTGCTGAGGCTAACAAGGCTGCTTAATTCAACACATAATAAAAAACCTTCTCCACGGAGAAGGTTTTTATTTATCTCACTTTACTAATTCCATTCCTGCTTCAAATGCTTTTTTACATTCTTTCTGAAAAACTATTTCATTGCTTTTATTTCATCGAATGTGTCCGTTATCTCTTTATCGGGAGCAGGAGTTACAAGCGATACTATAACGTTTACTACGAGCCCGAAAACGAATGCGGGAAGGAGCTCATAAATTGCGAACGCTCCGCCGAGCTTTGAAATGCCGAATTTCCAGATGAATATCATTGCACCGCCTGCAATCATACCTGCGATTGCGCCGTATTTATTGCTTCGTCTCCAGAAGAGCGAAAGAATCATAACGGGGCCGAACGCCGCGCCGAAGCCTGCCCACGCAAACGACACAATTCCGAATACTGACGACTCGGGATTCCACGCGATGACAACGCCGATAATTGAAATTATAAAGAGCGTTACGCGTGCAACAATCATCTGACCCGTTTCGCTGAGCTTGATTTTGAACACCTCGCCGATAATGTTTTCGCTCATTGATGAGGAAGCGGCAAGAAGCTGGCTGTCAGCCGTTGACATTGTTGAGGCGAGAATACCCGCAAGGATAACGCCTGCGATAAGCGCAGCGGCGAAGCTGTGGCGTGAAATAAGGTCTGCAATGCGAACGATGATTGTTTCGCTGTCTGCAAGGTCCGTAAATGTTCCGTTTTTAACAAGACCCATTCCTACAACGCCGATAAGAACAGCAATACCCATTGAAATTACAACCCATACGGAAGCAACTCTTCTTGAGAGCTTGATTTTGTTCGGGTCCTCAATAGCCATAAATCTTAAGAGAATATGAGGCATTCCGAAATAGCCGAAGCACCAAGCAAAGGTTGATGCGATGGTTAGCGCGGTGTGCGGCACTGCCTTGCCCGTTTCGGGATTGTATGTATTGAACATACTGAGGTATCCCGGAAGCGCCTTTGCATTTTCGGAAACCGCGTCCATACCGCCTGCTTTTGTTATACCGAAAGCAAGAACGATAACAAGCGCGACAGTCATAATAATCGACTGAATAAAGTCCGTTGTTGAAGCAGCGTTAAAGCCGCCGAGCGAGGTATAGCCGACAATGATAATTGCCGAAATAACAAGCGCAAGGTGGTAATCCACTCCGAACAGCGTTCCGAAAAGCTTTCCGCAGGCAGCGAAGCCCGAGCCGGTGTACGGAACGAAGAAAATTATAATAACAAGCGCGGCAATTCCCATAAGCGCGTTATTCTTATATCTGTGCGAAAAAAAATCGGGAACCGTTATCGCGTTTATTTTCGCCGAATAATTACGGAGCTTCTTTGCAACGAAAAGCCAGTTGAGATATGTACCGACTGCGAGGCCGATAGCAGTCCAGCTCGCGTCCGCAATACCCGTTGCAAGCGCAACTCCCGGGAGACCCATAAGAAGCCAGCTTGACATATCCGACGCCTCTGCGCTCATTGCAGTTACGAGCGGGCCGAGCTTACGTCCGCCGAGATAAAAGTCTCCGACGTTTTTAGTCTTTCGTGAATAAATTACACCTATGAGCACCATTGCCGCAAGATAAATGACAATGGATATCATAATTCCGATTTGTGACGGTGTCATAATTCGCCCTCCTCAATAATTTGTATAAAAACAATAATATCATAAAGAATATGTTTTTGCAAGAAAATAATTAAATATGTATAATTATACACTTTTAACAGTTGAAATTCTTCCGCTTATTCTATATAATACTTTCAGGAGGCGGTACAATGGAAAATGAAAACAAAACTGCAAAAATGGAGCTTGTTGACAGAAGCAAGGAAATATTCAAAACAAGTATAATAGGAATTGTTGTAAACCTCCTGCTTGTCGGCTTCAAGGCAGCAATCGGGCTGATAACAAATTCAATAGCAATCGTGCTTGACGCGGTAAACAATTTATCCGACGCGTTATCCTCCGTTATAACCATTATCGGAATGAAGCTTGCGGGCAAAGCGCCTGACAAAAAGCACCCTATGGGCTACGGCAGAATTGAATATCTCACCTCGGCTATAATATCCGTTATCGTTCTTTACGCAGGCGTGAGCTCGCTTGTCAGCTCGGTTAAGCAGATTATCAATCCCGAAAAGCCCGAATATAACACGGTTTCGCTTATCATAGTCGGCGTGGCAGTTTTCGTCAAGCTCGGGCTCGGAACATACGTTAAAAAATCAGGCAAGAAGGTTAACTCTGACGCGCTTGTTGCCTCGGGTACAGACGCACTTTTTGATTCGATTATTTCAGCTTCAACCCTCGTTGCAGCAATTATTTTCCTGATTACAAAGGTCAGCCTTGAGGCTTATCTCGGCGTTATAATTTCCGTAATCATTATAAAAAGCGGCATAGACCTTCTCCGCGAAACGCTTTCAAAAATCCTCGGCGAGCGCGAGGACAGCGAATTCACAACCTCAATAAAGCAGACTGTCCGCTCGGTTGACGGAGTGCGCGGCGCATATGACCTTGTTCTCAACAACTACGGCCCCGATACTTATCTCGGCTCCGTTCACGTTGAAATACCCGATACAATGACTGCACGCGAAATTGACGCGATGACGAGAAAAATTCAGAAAACCGTTATGGAAAAGCACCATATTTACTTAACGGTTGGTATATATTCATATAATACAGGAAATGATAAGGCTGCGCAGGTACGCGACGAAATTGAAAAAATGATATTTGCCCACGATAATATTATTCAGGTTCACGGCTTTTATCTTGACGAGGAAAACAAAACTATCAGCGTTGATATCGTTGCCGATTTCAAGGCGGAAATTAATCTGCTGAGTAAAATCAAGGAGGAAATAAGCGAGGCTTATCCTGAATATACGCTTGATATTGCGCTTGATACAGACGTCAGCGATTAATTTTTTCTTGACAAAAAAGAATAAATATGTTATGATGAATTCACAATAAATTGTACGCAATTTAATTTTATGTGATTCGGAGGTAATAATTATGAGCGTTTATGATTTTACAGTTCTTTCACAGAAGGGCGAAGAGGTATCCCTCAGCACATACAGCGGCAAGGTTCTCCTCATAGTTAACACAGCAACTCACTGCGGCTTTACTCCTCAGTACAAAGGTCTTGAGGCTATGTACAAGAAGTACAAGGAGCAGGGCTTTGAAATCCTTGATTTTCCCTGCAACCAGTTCGCTTTTCAGGCTTTTGAAAACGACGAGGGCATAAACAAGGTTTGCGAGAGAAAGTTCGGAACAACCTTCACCCGTTTCAAAAAAATCAAGGTTAACGGCAAGGACGCTGACCCGCTTTACAATTACCTTACAAGCGAGACAGGCGGTGAGAAAATCGGCTGGAATTTCACAAAATTCCTTATCGGCAAGGACGGCAACATCGTAAAGCGCTATCCTTCAAAGGTTACTCCTGCCGAGATTGAAGCTGACATTGAGGCTCTCTTATAAATAAAATTCAGGTGAAACAATATATGTATGACGTTATAATAGTAGGTGCAGGCCCTGCGGGAATTTCAGCTTCGCTTTACGCCAAGAGAGCGAACAAGAGCGTTCTTGTTTTATATCACGGCGAGAGCCAGCTTGAAAAAGCACATATGATTGACAATTACTACGGCTTCGCAGGCGGAATTACCGGAAGCGATTTATATAACGAAGGCATTAAGCAGGCTGAGGAGCTCGGCGTTGAGGTTAAAAACAGCGAGGTGCTCCACATTGCGATGAACGCTTCAATGAATTACGAGGTAACAACCGCTGAGGCAAATTACGAAGGCAAAGCCTTAATTCTCTCAACGGGAAACAAAAAAATCAAGCCCAACATCAAGGGTATTGACGAGTTTGACGGCAAGGGAATCAGCTACTGCGCAATCTGCGACGGCTTCTTTTACAGAAAGAAAAGCGTTGCAGTTATCGGAAACGGCGACTATGCTCTATCTGAGGCAGGCGACCTTGAAAATATCGTTGCGAAGCTGACGATTTTAACCGACGGCCTCCCTGCCCCCGAGACTGATAAATACGAGGTTATCACCAAGAAGATTAAGGAAATCAAGGGTGACGGCAGGGTTGGAGCAGTTGAATTTGAGGATGGCAGCGAGCTTGAGCTCAACGGAATTTTCGTTGCTCAGGGAGTTGCAGGAGGCGCTGATTTTGCCAAAAAGCTCGGAATCGCGCTTGACGGCGACAGCATTAAGGTTAAGCCTGATATGTCAACAAATATCCCGGGAGTTTTCTCCTGCGGAAATATAAACGGCGGCCTCCTTCAGGTCTGCAAGGCAGTTTATGAGGGCGCCGAAGCAGGACTTTCTGCAGTAAAATATCTTAAAGAAAAAGCAAAATAAAGTAAGGAGAATTAATATGGCAGTTTTAGAAATCACAGATGCAAATTTTGACGAAATCGTAAAGAACAACGAAACAGTTCTTGTTGACTTTTTCGCAGTATGGTGCGGACCTTGCAAGATTATGTCCCCCATCGTTGACGAAATCGCAGAAGAAAACGCAAACGTAACGGTTGGCAAGTGCGACGTTGACGAGGCTGACGAGCTTGCAGAAAAGTTCGGAATTATGTCTATTCCGACTATTATGGTTTTCAAAAACGGCGAGCCTGCAAAGACCTTTATCGGCGTAACGGACAAGCAGGAAATCGTAAACGCATTATAATTTATACAGACAGGGCGGTTTTCCGCCCGCTTTGTATTTTAGGAGAACAGTATTAAAAAGAAGATAATAGCTATTCTTGCAGCAATAGTTCTTTTATTTTCCGCCTGCAGTGCGGCTCCCGTTGTTAATATTGATAAAAATGAATTCAAAACGAATTATAAATACATATTCGTTCATGGGCTTTCAGGCTGGGGAAGCTATGATTTTCAGAATCATTTTATGAAATACTGGGGAATGCAAAACGGAGATTTGATGAAATATCTCAACTCTCTCGGTTACGATTGCTATGCCGCCTCCGTTGCGCCGACGGGCAGCGCATGGGACAGGGCGTGCGAGCTTTACGCAGAGCATCTTAAAATGATTAACAGCTTATAAGGAGTACATATTATGGCAAAGAAAACAGATATTGATATTTTAATCGCGTCTCAGCAGACAGAGCTTGACGCAGTTCTTCTCTATCAGAAGCTCGCCGAGCTTGTTAAGGATGAAGAACAAAAGAAAACGTTACTTTCAATGGCTGCGGACGAAGGCAGGCACGCGGCAATTTTAAAGGGAATTACGGGTGCTGAGCTCAAGCCGAAGGATACGCTGGCAAAGGCGACGGCGGCTATGTACAAAATCGGCGGCAAAAAGCTTCTCTTCCCGTTTATGAGCGAATTTGAAATCAATTCATTTTTCAGTTACAAGAAATTTTTTACAAAATATCCCGAGATAACAAAAATCGCGTCTGACGAAATCAGACACGGTCATCTTTTAGCAGAAATGCTTAAATAACGGCGTTTTATGGGCACTTCCACTAACCGTGGAAGTGTTCTTTTTTGCGTTCCTTGCCTCGCAAACAGCTTTGTGATATACTCAGGGAGAGGTGAGAAAATGGACTCAGGTAAAACAGGCGCTTTTATTGCGGAGCTCAGAAAGGAAAACGACCTTACGCAGACGGCTCTTGCGGAAAAGCTTAATATAAGCAACCGCACCGTTTCAAAATGGGAGAACGGAGACGGCTATCCCGATATAACAATTCTTCCGCAAATCGCCGAAATACTCGGAGTTACGGTTGACGAGCTTCTGCTCGGCGAGAAAAAACAGGTAGAAGAAAAAGCCCCCGAAACGCTTTTTGATATTGAATTTAAGGACAGCGCGAAAATTCAGCACGAAGGGCAAATAACATATGCCTCCCGCAAAATACCGTATTCAACAGCAATGATTTGGAGCGCTAATCTGCTTGTTGCCTGCTATGCGGTCAACAACGCTATTTTAGCAAAGCCGCTCCCGTTCTTTAACTATATAACGGTAGCCCTTGCTGCGGTTGAGATTCTGAACATTGTCAGCATGCGCTTATACGGATACCTTCACATTAAAAGTCATATTAGAAAAAACGGCGGCGAAAGCTATATCTCGCGTATTGTTATTTCCGATAAGATATCCTGCCGCGACGGAATTACACTTGAAGAATATCCGCTTGAAAGCATTTCAGGCTTTTTCATCGGCAAAAGGGTTTATGTTATTAAGCTTTATAAACGGCTGATACTTACAATTCCCAAGAGCGCTTTTGGCGAAAGGCAGGAGGAATTTGAAGCTTTTATCCGCTCAAAGGCCCCTTCAACAGCTGTTATAAAAGCTCATATCGCTTTCAAGCTGTTGAATGCTCTGTTAATCGTTTCGGGAGTTACAATGCTTTTCCTCTGCGGCTTGCGCTCATATTTGATGAACGATACATACTTTTACCGCGACATCAACACCAAAGCGGCTTATTATTACGATTATCAGGACGAATTCAACAACGCAGTTAAAAAGATTAAAGCCGATAAAAAAATCGCTGAGGATATAAAAAGCGACGGCTATTCCTGGTCTGAAGATAATATAGTGCCCCTTGAGCATATCGGAAACAGCCGGATAACAGACAAATCTGTTTCCTTTGACTGTTACTGTGAGAACGACTGTTATTACGGAGGATACTTATATTACGAGGGAGAAGGAAAGCCCTGGATAACAAGCCTTGTTACCTTTGACGGAGACGAGGTAGATAAAAAGGAAACCTACATCAAGGAGGATGACCTTTATCTTTACGGAAAGCATAAAAACGGCTCCGTTTCAGATAAGGATTGGTTTTTGCTCAAAGAGCTTGACGAAAACTGGTATTACGTTGAATATCATTCGGCACATTAAAAGCATAGGACGGAAAATCCGTCCTATGCTTCTTGTTTTTATACTGATTATTTAAGGAAGCCGCTGATGATTTG
>CAMOWP010000054.1 GCA_946628455.1 uncultured Clostridia bacterium
GCTTTTCAGTTTTAATTCTGCGATTGCCTTTTCGGTTTCGTCATAAAACTGTCTGGCGCTAAAATAATAATCGGCGTCATCGTCAATCAGCTTATACAGTTTCATCTTTTCTTCAAGCTTCAAAAGAGAGCCTGCAATTATGCAGGTGAGTTTATAATCGCTTAATTCCTGCGCTTTCAGGTATTCCTTCATTTCATCGGAAAAGCCGCAAGCATCAATAATTATGTTTTTATTATTCGGCTCATTCATCAAAAGCACCTCCGTTTCGCTCTACATATATAAAACCATTTTCTGTGCGACATTTTCACGCCATAGGAAAGCTCGTGGTTTTCCAAGGCTTGACGGCATTTTGCAAAATTCCAATATTTCAGGAATTTTTTAGTTGAATGCAGTGCTATGTTATGATAAAATTAGCTCAACAGACTGAGAGGTGACTATATGAGAAAATGCGATGAAATAGGAGTTTTAATTAAAAAATATATCAAGTTTCGCAACAAACGCATCAAAACAGTAGCTGCTGAACTGGGAATGAAGCAAAAAACACTTTCTGAGCAACTGATAACGGGAACTCTGCGAGCTGAACAACTTTTCAGAATAGCCGCCTGCCTGGATATTGACTTAAACTGGATGATGGCTGCTTTAGGTTATTTGGGTCCCGTAGGCAGTTTCGACGGCAATGACGTTCCGCGAATGAGTGATGAATTCCGAAAAAAAGAGCTTGGAGAATTATTGCCAAGACTGGACGAATTAATTAGCATTAACCTTGGTGACACCATTCAGATAAGAAAGCAGTTGCTTGCAGAAAACAGCAATAATCTAATCTATTTGCTTGATGTTTTTGTGCCTTCAGACAAAAGTATTAAATATACTCAAAAAATGGGAAAGCTACACCCTTTTATTGTAGGCGATACTCCGAAAACCAAATCACACACCACTATGATGGCGATGCATAAAACTACTCAAAGAAAGATAACTGCCGAGCAGGCTTTAGACATTATAATTGAAGACAGAAAGGATGAAATACTATGAGAATTATTTTTTGCAACATTGCATATTTAAGATACTATGACGGAAGAATTGTTGGTGAATTAACACCGAATTCAGGCGGAAGATGGGTTAAAGAAAACGAAGATGCACACGAAAAATGGAACTTTCTTAATATTAACGGTAAATGCTACGGTTATGTTCAGGGAGGCAGCGATATTATGCACCTTGAAAGACTTGAAGGAGTATCTGCAACTAACGCAACAGCTGAAGATGTTATAATTGTTTGGTGTGCATTAAAAGGTAACGAAACAGTTATTGTCGGTTGGTATGAGCACGCAACGGCATACCGTGAAGTTCAGGAATCATTTATTACGCCTATTAGCGGTATAGACAGATTATTCTGGTTTGAAACAGATGCCGAAAATGCATATCTTTTACCTGAAGGCAAAAGAACTTTTAAAATTAACCGTGCGTCTAAGGACGGTAAAGGCACTGGGTTCGGTCAAAACAACTATTGGTTTGCTGATTCGGAAATTGCAAAAAAGGATATCATTCCGAAAGTATTGGACTATATTGCTAAAAACAGAAAATACCGAATCAATGCTCAAACCTCAGATTTTATTGATAACGGGGACACGACATTTTTAAACGAAAATGAGCGAGCATATGTTTCAAGTCTTGATGAAGATGAGCATGCTGAGTATATTAAATACGGTTACAGAGTTTTTGCAGAGTATAAAAACGGAGACACTGCATATGCCCTTGCCGTAGCATTAGAGGGCTGCTATCAGTATTCACTTGCTATTGAATGGTATAAAAAAAGCCTTGAACTGCCTTGGGAGTTTGAGCTTACAGAAGATGACAAAATATATACTATGTCAATAATTGCGTATCTTTATCAACAATGCGGACAATATGATGAGTCAACACAATTCGGGGAAAAAATTTTAAAATCATGTGATATTTCAGATAAGCAAAGAATAGAATTATTCGGAATGTTTGCTGATAACTGCTTTTTTAATAATGAAATAGATAACAGCATAATGTGGCTTGACAAAATCATTGCCGAAAGTAACGATAAAGAATTAATTGAACATACGAAAATGGTTAAAGAAAACTGGAAGAAATTGAATTGATTCTATTTTCGTGGCTGAACACTCTCTTTCTTACAACTTCACTAAAAGTAAAAGGCAACGGAGTAATCCGTTGCCTTTTACTTTTATGCCATCTGTGGCAGTTCTTCTTTTTCATCAGCATAGTCTGCGTGGTGTTTTCGTTTTTCAGATGACGCTGAGGATGTATTTCGCAATTTTAGTGCTGTTCATTATATAGCCAGAATGCGAGGCGCCGTCAAAGATTTTCAGGTGAGCGTTCGGAATTGTTTCATAAATATGAATCGTGTGGTCCGATTTAATGACGTCTCCCGAGCCCGCCGTTACGTAAACGGGTATCGTAATCGCACTTAAAATCTCATCCGTAATATTCGGCTCGCGCATCATTATCTGCATTTTATCGCTTCTGTCCACATGGCTCCAGAGCTTAAAAAACGCCATCGGAAGCGGCTTGGTGCTGTCGGGATTTAAACTCGCGCCGCTGATAATCATTTTTGAGAGCAAATCGGGATGCGATGACGCAAGGAGCAATCCTATAATACCGCCGTCGCTGAAGCCGTAAAAAATCGGCTTTTCAAGCTCAAGCTTGGTGATAAACTGATAAACGTCCTCCGCCATATCCTCATAGTGAAGCGTTTTCACCTTGCTGCTTTTTCCGTGGTCGCGCGAATCAAGGCAGTAAACCGTGAAGCGTTCCTTCAGGAGCTTAACCGAACGGTTGAAAATTCTGTGGTCCATACTGTTGCAATGCACCATAATAAGCGGCTCACCGCTTCCCTCTTTTTCGTAATAAAGGCTTACTCCGTTGACATCAATGAACATAACTCTGCCTCACTGTGTTTTATAGCTCCATAGTAGCACAGTATCTTCACAAAATCAACAAAATGTAAGTTCGAAATCTATAAGGATTTTTGCAAGTCTTTCATCAAGATATATCATAGCATTATCTCTGATATCTTTCGGTATACCGTAGTATGCTTCGGCAATTCCTCCTGCAATTGCCGCAATGGTGTCGCTGTCTCCTCCGATTGAAATTGCGTTTCTGATTGCGTCTTCAAAATCTGTTGATTCAAAGAAGGCCTCAAGCGCCTGAGGAACAGAGCCCTGACAGGATACGTCAAATTCATAATCAGCCCTGATATCGTCAAGTGTAAAATCAATGGTATAATAATTCGCATTTATGTATGCTCTGATATCGTCTATAGTCTTGCCTGTTTTCGCAAGATAAACGGCAACAGCAGTAGCCTCCGCCCCCTTTATTCCTTCGGGATGGTTGTGCGTTACCTCGGTAACCTTACGTGACAGTTCAATTGCTTCTTCAAGGCTTTTTGCGGCAAAGCCTGCAGCGCTGACGCGCATTGCTGAGCCGTTTCCCCAGCTGTTATACGGCTGAGGGTTTGCATCATACAGCCAATGAAAGAAATGCCCGCCGTATCCCGCATTAGGATACAACTGACCGAGCTCCTGCATATAACGAACTGTCTTGCTGCTTAAGATATCATAATTTCCGTTGCATTCAAGAATCGCATTTGCAACCGCAAGGGACATAATACTGTCATCCGTCGTCCGACATCTGTCAGTAAATAATTCAAAATCTTTTGACTTAATATTATCCCACTCAAATCTTGAGCCTGCGATATCACCAATTATTGCGCCTAACATAGCATCACTCCTTATTAATATGCTTTTCTTTCTTCTTTCTAAAACAGGTGTTTACGTTATCCTTAAAGGGTAACGCTTATATCCTTGCCTGCGATTGCTGTTTCAAAATGGCTTTGCTCAATTACTGTAAAGGTGTTTTCATGCAGGGCGTCATATTCATCCGTTAATTTTTTTAGAATAATCGCCACAGCGGCAATATCCTCGCACAGCTTCGGGTAAATGCAGGTGCAAAAGGCGTTGCTGAGGGTTTTTGTTTTTATATCAAAATCGAATTCAACGCATCTGAACTCACCGTAGTATTGTACGATTGCCTTTCCGACTCCGTCCTTAACGGAAATGAAATGAACTGCCCCACCGTATGCAATTTTCTTTCCGCGCTGATAGGTGTTGAAGCTGAGCTGAGAATTATCGCTGCTGTCGAGCCTGTCAAGGCTGATTTCATAGCCTTCGCCGCAGATGAACTCCTCTTCCTCAGCTTCTTCATCGGTATCGGGGCCCTTAACCCAGAGCAAAAGCTGCTCAAAGGGAACGCTGTCTCCGTTTGACACATAATACATTCCGCATTTTTCGAACGTTCCGTGAATATCATAATCCACTTTTGCGATAACGTGCTTGTAATATTTCAGGCTCGCTTTGAACTGCGTTACAATTTCGGTAACAATGCCGACTCTGCCCGCAAGCTTTCCGTCAACATAAACCGCGTCGCCGATTTCAAGGTTAAACCTGTCGTTAAGATAAGGGTATCTCTGGTTATAATCAAAGTCAACATAAACTACGTTTGTTTTCATAACAATCACTCCTTTAACACTAATTTATCACTAAAAGTGCAGGTTGTATATAAAACAAGCGTTCTATGTCCCAATGTTTGGACTATACAGGAAAACAAAAAGAAAAGGCAGGCGAAGCCGCCTGACTTAACTTATTATTCTTCAAATTTTTCGCGGTTAATCCAGAGGCCGAGGGCAGGGTTGGGGATGAAATAAATCTCCTCGCCGTCAACGGTGTTATAGCCGTATTTCAGCTTATTCGGGTCATACTTAGCCGCCATCTCGTCATAATCCGCCGCGTTGAAGCCGACGGAGGAAATCTCCTCCTTAGTTATATTTTTAACGGCGTAGGTTATAGTAAATCTTCCGTCTGACGAGCCGTGGATAAGGTGCGCCGCAGCGCCCATATTTTCGCTGAGGTCGGTGTTCTCAGGCTTTCTGAATTCCTCAAGAGTATGCAGCCTGCCTCTGTAGCCGTACTTTCGTATCAGCAAATCGACCTTGTCATCCTCACCGAAGCGCTCAACGCCCGGGGCAAGAATTATCAGCTCGCCGCCGTCTGCCATCGCCATTCGCGTTCTGTAAACAGCCTTGTTGCCGAGCCATGTGCTTTTGAATTCCGACGGGTCAAGATAAACAACGCACTTTTTAACGCCGTGCTCAACGAAGTCAATATTCTTCTGCTGAGCGAGCTTAACGGCGTTTGTAAGGCATTCCCTGCCCTCACCGATAAAGAGCCCGTGAGTGTGAATATTTCCGCCGGGAGCTGTTGTAACGGTAAGGACAAAGAGAATCGGCCTGTCTTTCAGAAAGTGCTCCATTCCGTAATCAAACATTCTGCGCACGGGAGTATTATCCTTACCCATCATACGCTCCATACCGTAAACCGCGCCGACCATATGAGATTTATTAATCATCTCGCTTCCGCCGACTCCGACGAAAAGATTTTTCGAATGGTTAGCCATTCCGATAACCTCGTGCGGAACGACCTGACCGGGTGAAATAATAAGGTCATAGCTTTCATCCGTAACAAGGCGGTTAACCTCGGCTGAAACGGGCTCGTTCCAGAGGCCTTCCGTTATTTCCGAGAGGAAGCCTGCAGGGATTTCTCCGAGCCTGACAACGTCCGTTCTCCACCTGTGAACAAGCATTCTCTCAAACGGAATGTCGCCGAACATAGCGTTCCACTGCTCCTCGGTCATAGCAACGTGTGTTCCGAGCGCAGGCATAATGTCAACCTGAACGCCGCGCTCAATAAGAGTGTGATAATACACGTTCGTTATATATCCCGCGTTTGAATGGAAGCGGGTGAAATCAGGCGGAAGAATCAAAACCTTTTTAAGCTCCCTGCCCTCAAGCGATTCAAGCAGCGCAGCTTTTATTTCCTCCTGAGAAAGACCGTTTTCTGTTTTTGCAATTTTGTAAATATCGTTCATTTTAAACTCCGCAAAATCTGATTATTGCATTTGCAACGCCGTCGCAGTTGCAATCGTCTGTTATATAATCCGCGGCTTTTTTGACCTCATCGTAAGCGTTTCCCATAGCAACGCCAATTCCCGCCTCTTCAAGCATAGGTATATCGTTCAAATCATCGCCGAACGCCATAGTTTCCGCCGTAGAAATGCCGAGATATTCCGCCAGCCTTTTAAGCGCAATTCCCTTTGTGGCTTCGCGGCTGTTGATTTCAATGTTGTTAACTATTGAGGTTGTAACAACAAGGTCCGGAAACTCCTTCGGAAGCGTTTCAAGCATTTCTGCACGAAGCGCCATATCCCTGAAAAAAAGCTGAATTTTCTGAACGCCCTTTTTCTGCTCCTTAAGATAAACCTTAAGCTCGGGCACGGGTGTGCGGAGCTTTTTTATCATCTCAAGGTTATGAACGGTTGGCGCAAACTCCTCAGCCTTGTCATACATTTCCTGAGTCATCCAGCCCCAGCCGTCCTGATAGCAGTCGTAGATAACGGGCATACCGTCAAGCCTTTCCATAACGGACACCGCGCGCTCCCACTCAATTTCGGAGGAGCAGACCGTTTTATCGCGTTTAACATCGTAAACCTGCGCGCCGTTTACGGAAATTACGTAATGAACATATGGAAGCGACTTTATCAGCTCGGGCATACCGAGGTAAAATCTCCCCGTTGCGGGAACAATTTCAATACCCTTTTCAGCCGCCCTTTCAAGCGCCGCCGCATTTTGAGCGGTAAGCTTCTTTTCGGAATTCAGAAGCGTTCCGTCAAGGTCAAGTGCGATTAATTTTATATTATGCATTGTAGGTTGAAGCCGCCGTGTCGCCGCCGTGACCCGTCCAGTTTGTATGGAAGAATTCACCGCGCGGAGCGTCTGTTCTCTCATAGGTGTGAGCGCCGAAATAATCGCGCTGAGCCTGAAGGAGGTTAGCGGGAAGGCGGTCTGTTGTATAGCCGTCAAAATAGCTGAGTGCGGAGGTCATTGCAGGGGCGGGCACGCCGTACTGAACTGCTGCTGCGGCAACCTTGCGCCATGCGGGAACGAGCTTTTCGATAGTCTCCTTGAAATACGGGTCAAGGATAAGATTCTTAAGCTCGGGATTTGCGTCGTATGCCTCCTTGATTTTGCCGAGGAATACGGAGCGGATAATGCAGCCGCCGCGCCACATAAGCGCGATTCCGCCGTAGTTGAGATTCCAGCCGTAGTGAGCAGCAGCGGTACGCATAAGTGTGTAGCCCTGAGCGTAGGAAATGATTTTGGAAGCAAAAAGCGCCTGGCGGATAGCCTCAACCATTTCAGCCTTATCGCCTTCAAAGGCAGGAATTTTTCTGTCAAACACCTTGCTTGCCTCAACGCGCTCCTCCTTCATTGCAGAAAGGCATCTTGAGAATACTGCTTCGCCGATAAGAGTAAGCGGAACGCCCTCGTCAAGAGCGGCAATTCCCGTCCATTTTCCTGTTCCCTTCTGCCCTGCTGTATCGAGAATTCTCTCAACAAGCGGTGAGCCGTCCTCATCCTTATATGCAAGGATGTCTCTTGTGATTTCGATAAGATAGCTGTCAAGCTCCGTTTCGTTCCACTTCTTGAAGGTTTCGTGCATTTCATCATCGCTCATACCGAGAAGGTCGCGCATAAGCTGATATGCTTCACAGATAAGCTGCATATCGCCGTACTCAATTCCGTTGTGTACCATTTTAACAAAGTGGCCTGCGCCGTTTTCGCCAACCCAGTCGCAGCAGGATTCGCCGTTTTCAACCTTTGCGCAGATACCCTGGAAGATAGGCTTAACGTACTGCCACGCCTCAGGTGAACCGCCGGGCATCATGCTCGGACCGAGGAGAGCGCCCTCTTCGCCGCCCGAAACGCCTGTGCCTACGTAAAGCTTGCCCTTTGATTCAACATACTCAGTTCTTCTCATTGTGTCAGGAAAATGTGAGTTGCCGCCGTCGATGATAATATCCCCGTCCTCAAGAAGAGGGAGAAGGTTATCAATCATAGCGTCAACCGACGGACCTGCCTTAATCATCATAAACACCTTGCGGGGCTTTTCGAGCTTTGAAACAAGCTCCTCAAGCGAGTGGCAGCCGATTATATTTTTTCCGCTTGCGCGGCCGTTTACAAAGTTATCAACCTTTGAGGTTGTGCGGTTATAAACTGCAACCGTGAAGCCCTTTGATTCCATATTCATAACAAGATTTTCGCCCATTACGGCAAGGCCGATTAAACCTATATCAGCTTTTTTCATAGTGCTTTTGCTCCTTTATCTTCTAACTTAAACTTTTTACTTTTAACTTACTTATCTCTGAACGCGGGCGTTGCCCTTGTAGATATCCCACACCTGCTTTTCGTCTGCAGGCTCGGCATAGTCATTAAGGCTGCTTGCAGCAAGCACGCCGCTTGCCCAGCCGAACTGAAGCCATTTATCGGGGGTCCAGCCGCTGAGAACGCCGTAAAGCAAGCCGCCCGAGAAGCCGTCGCCGCCGCCGATTCTGTCCATAACCTGAATCGGTCTCGGCTCTTCAACGTACCACTCGCCGTCAGCCCAGAGGATTGCGCCCCAGAGGTGCTCGTTTGCCGAAACAACCTGGCGGAGCGTTGTTGCATACGCTCTTGCCTGAGGGTACTTTTCCCTTACCTGGTCAATCATAACCTTAAAGCGCTCAATTTTTGAAGCGAGCTCCTTGCCGCCTGCTTCGGGACCCTTGAAGCCGAGGCAGAGCTGGAAATCCTCCTCGTTACCGACAAGGATATCGGCAACGGAAGCAATCTCGCTGAACGCAGCGCTGAGCTCCTCCTCTCTGCCCTTCCAGAAGGTTGCGCGGTAGTTGAGGTCAAAGCTTACAAGCGTTCCGTATTTCTTAGCCGCTCTTGCGACCTCAAGGCAGCACTTTGTTGTCTCCTCGCTCATTGCTGCGATAAGACCTGAGAGGTGAAGAATACCTACTCCCTCCTCGCCGAAAATGCGCTCAAGGTCAAAATCGTCTGCCGAAAGAGTTCTGCCGACCTCGCCTGCGCGGTCATTCCATACTCTCGGCGCTCTGAACCCGAAGCCCGAATCAGCGATATTGAACTGATGCCTGTAGCCCCAGGGGCCTCCCTGAGGAACGTCCTTACCCTCAAAGCGGATGTTGCGCGCTCTGAGCTGGCGCTTGATAAAATCAGCCATCGGCGAGCCCTCAACGAATTTTGTCATAACAAGGCACTCCTTGCCGAGGCTTGAGGCAACGTTGAGAACGTTACTTTCAGCCGAGGTTGACTGTAAATAAAACAGATTGCTGTTCTGAACAGCCATACGGTCCTGCGGGGTAATTCTGAGACCCATGCTGGTTACCGTAGCAATTGCGTATTTTTTCATAAGAACACTCCTTTGCAAATCGGAACTTATTAATATTTATATTAATTCTTGATTATACTATCATATCGCATAACAAAAATCAAGAATTTAAAACCATAATAACCGCATATTCTCAAAATTAAAGCAGACGGAAAAACCGTCCGCTTTAAAACTTTACAATCTCTTTATTTCGTGAGGCTTCCTCGGAGCTATGCGCTTATATTCAACATCGGGATATCCGATAATCATACACGTTGCAACCTTATGCCCCTTCGGGAGCTTAAGCTTTGCTTTTATAAGCGGGTTGAGCTTAGTACACGCGCAGAAAAAGCCGCTGTAAAGCACGCCGAGCCCGAGGCTGTTAGCCATAATTTCCATATTACCGCCTCCCGCTACAGTATAACACGCTGAAAAAAGTAATACAACAGCTATGTTTTTTATAGACAGAATTACGGTTTTTATGTTATAATATGGTGAAATTCCATTAAAAGGTGGATTATTATGAAAAGAAAAATAATTGCAGTTTTAAGCATAGCCTTAATTCTTGCGGGAATAATGCTTTCAGGCTGCTCAAAGGCTGAAACAAAGAACGAAACAAAGGCTCAGCAACCTGAAGAAATTATCGGAATTATCGGCGCAATGGACACCGAGGTTAACTCTCTCAAGGAGGCGGCAGGCGTTACAAAAACAACTAAGCTTGCCGAAATGGAATTCTGCGAGGGAAAGCTCGGCGACAAAAGCGTTGTTATAGTTAAATGCGGTATGGGCAAGGTTAACGCAGGCATCTGCGCGCACACTCTCATCAACGATTTTCACTGCACTAAGGTTATCAACACGGGCGTTGCGGGCTCGCTTGATAACAAAATAAATATCGGCGATATTGTTGTTTCCGTTGACGCGGTTCAGCACGATTACGACGTTGAGGCAATCGGCTTCAAGAAGGGCGAAATCCCCTACACAGGGCTTTACGCCTTCCCTGCCGACGAGGAGATGAGAGCGGCGGCTGTTAAGGCAGTTGAGGAAAAGGCGCCCGAGGCTCACGCCTTTGAGGGCAGAGTCTGCTCGGGAGACCAGTTTATTTCCGAAAAGGAGCAGAAGGATAAGATTACCGGGAATTTCGGCGGGCTGTGCTGTGAGATGGAGGGCGCGGCTGTTGCGCAGGCGTGCTATCTCAACAAAACTCCGTTTGTTATCATCCGCGCTATTTCGGATAAATCAGACGGCTCCCAGCAGGTTGAATTCAGCGAGTTTGAGGCGGAGGCTGCCGCAAACTGCGCTGCGATTGTTCAGTATATGGTTGAAAATTTATAAATAAAACGAAACGCAAAAGCGTTGCAGACACTCAGCCTGCAACGCTTTTGTTATACCCTTTTACTGTTCGGGAGTTGAATAGAATTCCGTTTTGGTTTCATTTGCCTGAATCAGAATGGAGCTCTGGTTGAATTCCTTAATCATATCGTCAGCCGCCTTATGAACGGAATCAATGTCCGTATCACTGATATAAACAACAACTGTGTACTCGTCGTACCTCTTGCCGCTGTCATCAACCCAGCCGCCGTTTGCGTCCTGAATAGTAAAGCCGCCGAAATGCTTTATAAGAATTTCA
>CAMOWP010000055.1 GCA_946628455.1 uncultured Clostridia bacterium
ATAAGGGCCGCTGATAATAAGAGTATCTGCGTCCTTAACACCCTTGATAATCGGCTCAACAATCGCGTTTCTGTCAAAAATCTTAACTGAAATCGAGGATGTATAGTCAGTTATATCAAACGAGAAGATTTTTGAATCTCCGCGTCTTGTGTCTCTCTCTTCGCTTTTAACAAGGTCGCCCCATACAGTTACATAACCGTCATCGGGATTAACGTCAATAATTCTCTTAGGAAGCTCGCGGATTGGTCTGCCGAATACACTTTTGCGGGTTGCAGCGTAAATCGGAGTATCGCCCAAGAGGTCCTTCGGAAACTGAGTTTCCTCCTTAACCTTCTGCTCCTCCTCAATGCGCTTTTTCTCCTCAACAGCCTCCTTGACCGCCTTTTCAATATCGAAGCTTTTAACCTCCATAAAGGATATGTCAAAATCAAGTCCGAACATATTGTAAATCAGCTTTGAAATATCCTTGTCAACGCCCTGCGCCTCAAGGATATCCTTGCCGCCTTTTTTCAGGCAGAGGGTCAGAGTGTTGTCCTCAAGCTCAGCCTCTACGCCGTCAAAAAAGCCGTTTGCGGCAGTGTTCATATATTTAACCGGCGAAATGATTTTTTCGATTTCCTCCAAATCAAAAAGTCTTTTATTATATTTTATCTCGAAAGTTGCTTTGTTGAGATTAAAACCTTCTGCAACACCCTTTTCAGCGCGCTTAACGGTTTCCATGTCAAGCAGCATATTGCACAGGAGCGTGAGCTGCAGCTCTCTTTTTCCCTGGCTGACGTTAAAGCCAGCAATCTCTGAGAAGCCAATCTCCTGAAGGTCGTCTCCTTCTATGTATGTTGAAAATAGTTCGTAAAACTGAGCCATTAAAGTTTTTCTACCTCTTTCATCAATTCGTCAAGAAGGTCCTTTTCATCAACCTTCCTGAGTATTTCCCCTTTTTTGAAAATGAGCCCGCAGCCGTCTCCGCCTGCTATTCCGATGTCCGCCTCCTTTGCTTCGCCCGGACCGTTTACTATGCAACCCATAACGGCAACCTTTATAGGCTTTTTGCAATCGCGCAGACGCTCCTCAACCTGCTTTGCAAGACCTACAAGGTCAATCTTTGTTCTTCCGCAGGTCGGGCACGAAATAAGATACGGGCAATCCGTTTTAAGCCCTATAGCCTTAAGAATATCAAACGCAGCGTATACCTCCTCAACGGGCTCGTCGGTAAGGCTGACTCTGATAGTGTCGCCAATGCCGTGAGTGAGAAGCGAGCCGATTCCTACAGCTGATTTGATAATTCCCATACGCTTTGTTCCCGCCTCGGTTACACCGAGGTGAAGCGGATAGTTACAGCTCTCGCTTGCAAGCTCATATGCTTTAATCATAGTGTTTACATTTGAAGATTTTATCGATATTACTATATCGTCAAAATCAAATTTTTCAAGAAGCGAAGCGTGATACAGCGCCGATTCAACCATAGCCTCGGGAGTCGGCGAGCCGTATTTTGCAAGAATTTCCTTTTCAAGCGAGCCGGAGTTTACGCCTATTCTGATTGGCAGCCCCTTTTGCTTACAGATATCTGCAACGGCTTTTACCCTGTCCTCGCTTCCGATATTTCCCGGGTTAATTCTTATTTTGTCAATGCCTCTCTCAGCCGCGCCGAGAGCGAGCTTATAATCAAAATGAATATCGGCAACAAGCGGAACTGTTGTTGCGTTTTTAATCGGCTCAATCAGGCTGAGAGCATTCTCGTCAGGCACTGCAAAACGTATGACCTGACAGCCCGCCTTTTCAAGAGCTACCGCCTGTTTTACGGAATTTTCAATATCCGAGGCGGGAATATTGAGCATACTCTGAACAAGAACGGGAGAATCGCCGCCCAAATATGTGTTGCCGAGTTTGATTTTTTTGGTATTTTTCATTTTTTGCCCCTCAAATAATAATTAAGAATTAAGAGTTAAGATTTAAGAATTTCGGGTGAGCTTAGCTCACACTCATAAATCTTTATTATTCTTATTTTTCATTGTTAACACAATGCTTGTTAGCATTTTATATAACTCTTCTCAATCATTATAAAGAGAATAAAACTCTTTCTCATTGATATATTCTGTTTCAAACAACAGTCTTAACCAATATTTCGTTTCTCTTGATTCTTTCAGTCCTATTGAAAGCTTAGCAACAAAATCTTTATCACTTTGTGCATTTTGTGCTTCTGCAACATTTGCTCCGATGCTTGTACCGCTTTTAGTTATCTGCCGTGAAATAACGAATTCTTTTTTCTCGTTTACAAGATAATTGCTAAGTTTTACTATTCTCTTAGCAAAATCAAAACTTTTTTCTTCAACAATATTATCCATAATTTATCGCTACTTTAAACTTTGATTTAATGCCGTGCGCAGCACCAATTATTCATAATTCTTAATTTTTAATTCTTAATTTCTCAGAATAGTTTAGTAATGTCAGAGAATGTGATTACGCACATAAATCCGAGCAGGATAACAAGCCCTGCGCCGTTGATTGCCCACTCCCATTTATCGGGCAGCTTGCGGCGGAATATGCCTTCAAAAATAAGGAGGAAAAGCCTCCAACCGTCAAGAGCGGGAATGGGAAACAGGTTAAACAACCCTACATTGATAGTCAGAAGAGCCATAATTCTCAGCATTGAGCCTGCGCTCGTTTTAACAGCCTGAGACACTATGCTGACAGCGCCTACAGGACCGCTGAGGTCATTAAGCCCGTATCGCCCGATAAGAATATCGTGAACGGAAAGGAATACCATTCTCGCAAAGGATACCCATTCGGTAACCGTATTTCTTATAATGCCACCGAGAGTCTTTTTCTGCCCGACAAGCCAGAAATCCATTTTGATATAGCTCTTTCCTTCATATTTTTCCATATTGAATTTAACGTTCAGCTTCTGCTCCCTGCCGTCTCTTACAACAAGCATTTCAAGCGTATCGTCAGGCGAGCGGGAAAGCCCTGTGCTGACATCGTTAGGGCTGTAAACTCTCATACCGTCGATGGCTTTAATCCTGTCCCCGACCTGAAGGGTCTGAGAGCTGACGGCGTTACCGTCAAACTTAGCAATTTCGCTTGTTCCGATAAGACTCTGAGAGCAGACAATTATTGCAACAATTACAACGCCGAGGATTAAATTCATCAGCGCGCCCGCTACAACAACGAATATTCTCTGCCAGACCTTTTTCTGAGAGAAGGAGAATTCGCTGTCGCTCTCCTCGCTTTCGCCCTCCATTGAGCAATAGCCGCCGAAGAGTATCCAGCGCAGGGAGTAGGTTGTGTCGCCCTTTTCAAACTGAAAAATTTTGGGTCCCATACCGATTGAGAATTCGTTGACCCTTATTTTCATCAGCCTTGCGGCGATAAAATGGCCGCCCTCGTGGATTATAATTATAAGCTCAAAAAACAGCAGAGCTATCAAAATCGGATAAACTGTGTGCCAGATGTGTGATATCACTTAACCGTCTCCAAAACATAATTTCTTGCAGCGGCGTCTGTATCAAGAACGTCCTGCAGAGTAAAATCTTTCTTTTCAGGCGCGTTTTTCATCGCCTCATAATTAAGATATGCAATATCGTTGAATTTAGTTTTGCCGTCAAGGAATAATCTCACGCTTTCCTCGTTTGCGCCGTTTGCAGCAGCGGGATGAAGCCCTCCGAGCTCAATTGCCTCCTTGCAGACGTTTATGCAGCGGAAGGTTTCATAGTCAGGCTCAAAGAAGGTGAGCTTTCCGTAATCGGCAAGGCTGAGCGGAGCAACGGGGCTCTCAAGCCTTTCAGGATAAGTCAGCGCATACTGAATAGGAATCCTCATATCGGGAACGCCGAGCTGAGCTATAACGGAATTATCCTGATAAACTATCGCGCTGTGAAGCACAGACTCTCTGTGGATAACAATTTCGATATCCTCATTAGGCATATCGAAAAGCCACTTTGCTTCAATGAATTCAAGGCCTTTATTCATCATAGTAGCAGAGTCGATGGTAATTTTTGCGCCCATATCCCAGTTCGGATGCTTAAGCGCGTCAGCAGCGGTTACGTTTTCAAGCTCTTCCCTTTTCTTTCCGAAGAACGGACCGCCCGAAGCTGTTAAAATTATTTTCTTAACCGCTTCCTTGCGCGGGCTGCCCTGGAGGGACTGGAAGATTGCGGAATGCTCGCTGTCAACAGGGAGAATCGGAACGTTCATCTCCTTTGCAAGATTCGTTACAAGGTGGCCGCCTGCAACGAGCGTTTCCTTATTTGCGAGGGCAATAGTCTTTTTAGCCCTGATTGCTTCAAGCGTTGGCTGAAGCCCTACCATACCTACAACGGAATTGAGAACTGTGTCCGCGCCGTCGTAAGTTGCGCATTCAATAAGCCCTTCCATACCGCTGACTACTTTTGTTGATGTATCACTGATACGCTGTTTCAAATCCTTAGCTGCGCTTTCGTTCATCATACATACAAGCTCGGGCCTGAATTCGCGTATCTGATTTTCCATTGTGTCAACTCTTGAAGAGGCTGTGAGGCACTTAACCGTATAGCCGTGCATTCTGCACACGTCAAGCGACTGAGTTCCTATTGAGCCTGTTGAGCCGAGGAGTGAAATATTTTTAGTCATAACTAACCTCAGTTATTTTAAAATGATTGTTGCGAGCGCATAGGTGAGCGGAAGAGTGAACATTGATGAATCGAATCTGTCCATAACTCCGCCGTGGCCCGGGAAAATCTTTCCGAAATCCTTAACGTCAAAATTTCTTTTGAGAACCGACGCGGAGAGGTCTCCCGCCATACTGAGCACCTGAATGAACGGAGACGCAATAAGCAGAATTACAATAAACTTTTTCTCAAGCGGCTGAGCGGCAAGAAGATTATAAAGCACTATAGCCACAACGTTGAGAATAAAGCCTACGATTATACCGCCGATTGCACCCTCCCAGGTTTTCTTCGGCGAGATATTCGGAGACATCTGATGCTTTCCGATTGCCATACCCGTAAGCTGAGCGCCCATATCCGTGCCCATAGCGCAGATAAACGCATAGAAGATAAGCAGCGTTCCGAACTGAGTTTTAAAGCCTGCAACATCGCGAAGCTTAACAAGAATTGAAAACGCATAAGGAACGAACACGCTTGCAACAACTGCGATTGCAACGTCCTCAAACTTAGTGTGAGCGTAATCCCTGAGCATTGCAAGGAAATACACTATAACGAGAACGGTTAAATAAGCCGAAGCGGGAGCAACGCCGATTATTTTGCCCCATATTTCCGTTTTTACAAACGGCTCAAGAGCGCTCGGGGAGGCTATAATCGGAATAAGAAAAGCAACTATATCTCCGAGGATAAGAATGAATTTATTTTTTATTTTTGCGCATTTCATAATCTCGTCTGCGGCAATTGCGGAAAACGCGGCAACAACAACCGCAAGCAGCGGCGTGTTAATCTGCCATACCACAAAAAACAGTAGTGCAAGAAGCAAACACGCGGTAATAACTCTTTGTTTCATTTTATTCGTTTAACCTCCGAATCTTCTGTTTCTTTTCTCAAATTCTCTGAGCGCCGAATATAAATCAGCCTTTTTGAAATCGGGCCAGAGCACGTCGCTGTACCAGAACTCGCTGTACGCAGCCTGCCACAAAAGGAAATTTGAAAGTCTCTCCTCGCCCGACGGACGGATAATAAGGTCGCATTCGGGAACGGTGTAAATATTTTCGGAAATATCGTTTTCAGTTATTTCGGATTTACCCTCGGCGATAAGCTTGTTGACCGCGCTGACTATCTCCTGGCGTCCGCCGTAATTAACGGCAAGGTAAACTGTTGTTCCCGTATGGGAAGCCGTTTCCTCCTCAGCCTCGTCCATGAGCCTGAGCAGCTCCTCGGAAATGCCCTCGCGCTCGCCGATGAACTTTATTTTGTTATTCCCTGCTTTTATGAAATCGCGCTTTGCTTCAAGGAGATAATCCTTGAAAAGAGCCATAATAGCGTCAACCTCAGCCTTCGGCCTTTTCCAGTTTTCGGTTGAGAAGGCGTAAAAGGTGACGTATTTGATTCCGAGGTCAGCGCACTCCTGAGAGATAACGCGGAAAACCTCTGCGCCTACCTTGTGCCCCGCCGTGCGCGGAAGCCCTCTTTTTTTAGCCCAGCGGCCGTTGCCGTCCATAATAATTCCGAGGTGATTCGGAAGAACGTCAAAATGAACGTCCTCTGCTTTCGCCTCTTTTTTTGAAAATAAAGCCATTTAAAGCGCTCCTTATTTAGTCCTTAAAAATCCACGAAACGGAGCGATAATAAATCGCCCCGTAATAACGCATAGTTAAATTGAAAGGATTTCCTGCTCCTTTTTCTTTGACATATCGTCAACCTGCTTGATATAGTTGTCAGTGATATTCTGAACTTCCTTTTCGCCGTCCTTAAGGTCGTCCTCGGTAATCTCATTATTCTTCTTGAGCTTTTTGAGGTCGTCAATAGCATCGCGGCGAACGTTACGGATTGCAACCTTAGCCTCCTCGCCTCTTTTGCTTACGTCCTTAACGAGAGTTTTTCTGTGCTCCTCCGTAAGCTGAGGGAAGGTAAGACGGATAACCTTGCCGTCGTTTTGCGGGTTGATTCCGATATCAGCCATATTGATTGCCTTTTCAATGTCCTTGAGGATTGAAGCGTCATAAGGCTGAACTGTGAGAAGCCTCGGCTCGGGCACTGAAATACCTGCAAGCTGATTGAGCGGGGTCGGCGTGCCGTAATACTCAACGGTTACGTTGTTGAGGATTTTCGGGTTTGCTCTGCCTGCTCTGATTGTCTGAAAATCTCTGTCAAGAGAATCGAGACATTTTTCCATTCTTTCTTTAGTTTTGTCAAATACTTTATCCATAAAAATTACTCCTTAAAAATAATTAATTTTTCACTGTTGTTCCTATGCTTTCACCGTTAACTACTCTGAGAATATTATCAGGGTCGTTAAGATTGAAAACGATAATAGGCATATCGTTATCCCTGCAAAGTGAGAAGGCTGTTGAATCCATAACCTTGAGGTCTCTGACGATAACATCCTGGAAGGATACCTCGTCAAACTTAACAGCGTCGGCAAACTTGTTCGGGTCTTTATCATAAACGCCGTCAACGTTTGTTGCCTTGAGAAGTGCGTCCGCGTTAATCTCAACGCTTCTGAGCGCCGCTGCAGTGTCTGTTGAGAAGAACGGAGAGCCCGTTCCGCAGCCGAAGATAACGATTCTTCCCTTTTCAAAATGACGGATAGCCTTGTTTCTGATATAAGGCTCAGCTATCTGGCGCATTTCAATTGCTGTCTGAACTCTGACGTCGCAACCGAGCTGTTCGAGAGCGTCGCAAAGAGCAAGAGAGTTCATAGCCGTTGCAAGCATTCCGATGTGGTCAGCTCTTGTTCTGTCCATATGCTCGCTCGTTCTGCCTCTCCAGAAATTTCCGCCGCCTACTACTATGGCAACCTCAACTCCTGCGTCTGCAACCTTTTTCACTGATTCACAAATAGAAAGCACAGTATCGTTATCTATGCCCTTTCCTGCTGCTCCTGCGAGCACCTCGCCCGAAAGCTTCAGCAGGATTCTCTTATACTGAACACCCATCGGTAAATACCTCCATATTTTATTATTTATATAATAATATAATTTACAGTTATTGTAAAGCATATTAATAAAAAAATAAGTTACAAAACGGTAAAAAAAAGAGAGCTTCCGCTCTCTTTAAGTTATTATCAAATCAATTGTATGGAAACTGCTATCTCCGCGTCTTTGCTTCTTTAACGCCCGACCAAGCGGAATATACCCTTACGGTACGTCCGTTCTTCTTAACGTCCTTATAAGTACGGATTCTGAAATAGTACTTCTTATTTCTTTTGAGCCCCGTGACTGCTTTTGAGACTGTTGCGTTGTTTTTAACAAAAACGCTCTTATTTCCGCTCTTGAACGCTGCCTGAGTTGAATACTCGATCTCGTATCCGCTGGTTTGCTTCTTCTGCTGTTTCCATTTAAGCCTGATTGAGCTTGCAGTTGCGGTTACGGTTTTGAGGAAAGACGTCTTCTGCGGAATGATTGAATAGGATACGGTCTTGCTTCCGCTGTAATTACCCCTGAAGGTAATCTTTGCAGAATAATTGTTAACCGCTCTCGGACTTGACGAGCTGTATGTAATAGTATAGTCTGTATTATTCTTAAGCAGTTTAGTGCCGTCGTAGACCTTGACGGTCTGCTTATGTACATTGCCGTCATATACGCAAGTATCGTATTTCATTTTAATCTTTGCAGATTTCGACAGTGCCTTTCGGGTAATCTTGAACGTGCCTGACCAAATGCCTGTGTAATTGCCTATACCTGTAATGACATATGAGGCGGTACCTGCATTGATATTATTTTTGTAGGTTACAGTATAGTCAGTGCCTGAAACGAGCTTCTTATCGCCGTCGTATACAGCCTTTACCGCTTTCTTGGCGCTTCCCGAATACGTATAAACATACTGGTCCGATATGCCTGTTACCGAACAGCTGTTGATATTTTTGAGACACTTTCCGAGAGTAACAAGAATTATTTCAACGTCTGTGTGGTTGTCACGGTTGCGGAAATGCGGAGTTATACTCGCTCTCTCGCCGTTATATGTAGCTGAGCTGAGACCGTTGAGAGTGAAGCCGTTGTCAGCGCTCACAGCCATCTCTTTTGTATAGCTGTGGCCGAATATAAATTTATCGCCTGACAGCACATATCTGCTGTCAGTAAGGTCATAGTAAGCCGTTGCATTACAGATTTCTCTTCCGTCGTTGTCCCTCTGGTCTGCAATGTATGCAGACTCTTCAGGAGTGAAGCTGTAGCTCGGTGTACCGCCTGCATAGAAATTGTCACTGCCCTTAAGTTTGACAGTATTAATGTTGCCGTTGCACTCGGGAAATCTGAGCGTAACATCATATGCGCTTGTCTCGCCGGGCGCCTGTTCCAATGAGGCAACGGTACCGTCTACAGTACATTCAACCTGAGAGTCATCGATATAATAACCCGATTCCAGTTTAATGCGTACTTTCACAGTATAATAGTGACCTGTCATAAACACATCGCCTTCGGTTAGTTCAACTCTGTCAGTCGCATCATACCAGCTCACGCCGTTGGTATAAGTATCAGTATCAATACTGTAAGCGCTGCTGTTTGTTGACAGGGCAAAAACAGGTGAATCGCCTGAGTACGGATTCTTTACTCCCGTAACAGCTACGGAAGTTACAGGGGTATCGGCAAATGCAGTTACATCCATACCTGCCGTAATGCTGAGAAGCATTATAACAGACAGAATTAATGATAAAGCCTTTTTCACAAAAATCTACTCCTTTTATTTTACTTTAGATATATTATAAATTATATCTGAAATTTTGTCAATATCTGTAATTTTGTCAATCAGCACTTTTTTACCAAATTTTAACAGCAGCTTCAAGAATAAAAGCTATAGAAAAACAAAAACGGGAGAGCGGTGCTCTCCCGAGATTTGGTATTAATTAGCCGTTAATCTGCTTTGCGATTTCCTCTGCAAAGTTTTCCTCTCTCTTTTCAAGGCCTTCGCCCTTCATCATTCTGATGTAGCCATTTGCCTTGATTTCTGTGCCGAGAGCCTTAGCAACGCTGTCGATATAACCCTGAACTGAGCCCTGGAATAAATCGCTGCGAACGAAATCCTGCTCAAGGAGGCAGATTTCCTTAATCTGCTTTGAAAGTCTTCCCTGTACAAGGCCGCCGAAAATCTTGTTATCAACGATTTCAGCCTTATGAGAAACAGCGATTGCTGCAAGAGTTTCAAGAGCTTCCTTAGAAATAAAGTTTGTGAAATTCTTTCTCTGCTTATTGTCAAGGCCCTGATAAATTGTTGCGTCCTCGTCAGTCCATTTCTTACCGTCGATAGCTTCGTTGATGAGGCTTGTAAGAATTGGCATCGGGAGTGAATCAGGCTTATTGAGAGCGCTGTCAACAGTGATTGATTTCATCTTTAAGAGCTCTTCGTCAGAGATGTCAGCCTTGCTGAGATACTCAGGATTCATAGCTGCAATCTGCATAGCGATGTTCTTACCCATAGCAACGAACTCAGCGTCATCAGCCTTAGCAGCGTCTGCTACATCAAAGCCAACCATAACGCCTACGGAGCCGCCTGCGTGGATATATGTTGAAACGATGCCTTCCATTCTCTCAAAACGGCGAATTTTCATATTCTCACCGATTGAAAGCACGAGGTCGTTAAGAGTTTCTGTTACCGTTCTGTCTGTTCCGTTGAATTTCTCTTCCTTAAGAGCGTCAACGTCTGCAGGGTCTGTTGCGAGGATAGTTTTTGCAACGCCCTCAACAAAGCCCATAAACTTTTCATTTTTAGCAACGAAATCAGTTTCGGAGTTAACCTCAACAACTACGCCCTTCTTGGTTTCTTTATCAAAATAAGGAAGCACAACACCCTCAGCGGCAATTCTTGATGCCTTCTTCTGTGCTGCAGCAAGGCCTCTTTCACGAAGATATTCGATAGCCTTATCCATATCGCCGTCAGCCTCAACGAGAGCCTTTTTACATTCCATCATACCAACGC
>CAMOWP010000056.1 GCA_946628455.1 uncultured Clostridia bacterium
CTGTTTCCTTCAGGATTCTTCTTTTGCCCTTCTTCCCCTTTTTAAGCGCTAAGATTTCGTCAGCTTCAAGAACTGCCTTTATCTTTTCAAGCGCCTCGGCGTTATCTTTGAATTCAAATTTATAAACGTAGTCGCTGTAAGCAATCTCATTTGAATCAAGAAAATCGTCATAAACGTCAACAACTCTTATGCCGAGAGGAAGCGCAGCGTTGAGCCTCTCCTTAATCTCCTTATTGGTTATTCCGTCAAGAATTCTTATATCAACGTTTTCGCAAAGGCTTTCAACGCCGAGCGAAAGCGGTAGCGAAAAGCTCATATAAGCGTGAGGGTTGAAGCCCTCGGTATACCATAAATTAAGTTTAGCCCTTGCAAAAGCTCTTGAAAAAACTCTGTTTGTGTCAAGATGGGAGATATATTTTGCCTGCCCTGTTTTTGAAAAGCGTATTCTAATTTCTCGCATCGCAGTTACCTCCGTTGAGCTTATTAGCCCCGCAGCCTGAGCATTTAATGCGGCAATGCGGCGTTACAACTGCGGCGTGAGCCTTCTTGTTTTCATTTTCAAGGAACTTTCTTGAAACGCCGAAATCGATATGGTCCCACGGGAGAAGCTCGTCAAACGGCCTTTTCCTGAGAGTGTAAAAATAAGGGTCGATTCCGTTCTTTTCAAAAGCCTTCATCCACTCGTCAAACTTAAAATGCTCGTCCCACGAATCGAACTTGCAGCCGCTTTTGAATGCGTCATAAATAACGGCGGAGAGCCTTCTGTCTCCCCTTGCGAAAACTCCTTCAAGAAGCGAGGACGGGGTTTCGTGATAAGATACTCTTACCTTCCTGCTCGGAATTGATTCAAGCAAGTGCTTTTGCTTTTCCTTGAGCACTTCCATAGAATCCTCGGGCTCCCACTGAAACGGAGTAAACGGCTTCGGGATAAACGAGGAGCAGGAAACGGAAACCTGAACGCCCGTTCCCTTCTGCCTGTTCGGATTTTTATAGAAGGCGTGAACAACGTTCATTGCAAGGTTTGCAATGCCCTCGATATCCTCCATGGTTTCGGTAGGCAGACCCATCATAAAATAGAGCTTAACCGAGCTCCAGCCGTTGTCAAACGCCTTGGTACAGGTTGCCATAACGTCATCCTCGGTTATGTTTTTATTTATAACATCACGCATTCTCTGCGTGCCCGCTTCGGGTGCAAAGGTTAAGCCGCTGCGGCGCACAAGCTTCAGCTTTTCAACCAATTCGTCTGAAAAATTATCTACTCTGAGCGAAGGTAAAGAAAGGTTTATCTTCTCTTTTACAGTCCAGTCAATCAGCGAGGTAAGCATTTCGTTAACGCAGCTGTGGTCTGAGGTTGAAAGCGAGCAAAGAGAAAGCTCGTCATAGCCTGTTGCTTCAACAACAGCCTTTGACTGCTTGTTGATAACGTCAACGCTTTTTTCCCTTATGGGTCTGTAAATAAAGCCCGCCTGGCAGAAGCGGCAACCTCTTATACAGCCTCTGAAAATTTCGGCAACTGCTCTGTCGTGAACAACCTGTATAAACGGAACTACAAATTTATCGGGATAATAAGATTTATTGAGGTCTGAAACTACAGCCTTTTTAACCCTCTCGGGCGCGCCGTTGATTGCTATAAGCTCCTTAAGAGTTCCGTCCTCATTGTAAGAATCAACGTAAAACGAGGGAACGTATACTCCCTGAATATCCTTTGCCTTTTGCAGAAACTCAGCTTTTGTTGCGCCGTTTCTTTTACATTCCTTAAGAAGGTCAAGCGCGGCGCTTGTCGAGTCCTCTCCCTCGCCTAAAAATACTATATCAAAAAAATCAGCCATAGGCTCGATATTGCAGGCGCAGGGACCTCCGCAGCAGATAATCGGAAAGCTGTCGTCCCTGTCCCTGCTGAACAGCGGAATGCCAGCCAAATCAAGCATATTGAGCACGTTTGTGTAGCACAGCTCATACTGAAGCGTGAAGCCGATTATATCAAATTCCGTTAAGCAGTCGCCAGATTCAAGAGCATAGAGCGGAATATTGTGCTTTCTCATCTGCTCCTCCATATCAATATCGGGAGCAAAAACTCTTTCACACCAGGCGTCCTCGCGCTCATTAATCATACCGTAAAGGATTTTTAGCCCGAGGTGGCTCATACCTATTTCATATGTATCGGGAAAGCAGAAGGCGTATCTTATATCAACGCTGCTCTTATCCTTCACTACGCTGTTGAGCTCGCCGCCTACGTATCGCGCGGGCTTCTGAACATAGCCGAGTATTTTTTCAACTTCCTTTTTAATCATCTTAAATCCTCGTTGAATGAAAAAATAGCCAGGTAAACGGTTATTAAAATAAGATTTATGTTTCGTAAATAAACTGAATAAATCAGCAAAGTAACAAGAAATAAAGCGGAGACGAAGCGAAACAGCTTTTCATTGATTCCGAAAAGCGCCTTTGCTATTCTTCCGCCGTCTAGCGGATATATCGGCAAAACGTTAAGCATAAAAAGCGGAAAATTGATTTCCCTTTTTATATTCAGAAAAACAAATACAAGATTTACTAAGCAGCCTGAACCGAGGAAAGCGAGCTCCCCTGCTCTGCCGAGCTGCGCCGAATGCTTTAAGCCGATTCCGTAAAAGGAAAGCGTTACGCACTCAGCCCTGCCGCCGAGCAGATAAAGGCTTAAAATATGCCCGATTTCGTGTAACGAGGAAAAGAGAATAACCCAAAGAACATTCTCAGCCCGTACGAAAACAGCGAAGGCAAGCATAAGCAAAAACGCGTATTCAATTTTAACCTTTACGCCGAAAATCCTTAGTACCATATAAAATGGTACGCTTAAAAAAAATTATTTATGACTGTCAAGATAGCTTTGCAGAATCATAACAGCAGAAACCGCGTCAACGCTCTGCTTGCGCTTCTTTGAGCTTACGTTATTGGCGGAGAGAACGCTGTGAGAAATAACGGTGGTCAGCCTCTCGTCCTGAAAATCAACGGGAAGCGCTGACACCTTTTCAAGCTCAGCGCCGAGGGCCCTGCACTCGTCACAACGGTAGCCGTAGGAGCCGTCCATATTCCTTGGAAGCCCGATAACGAGCTTTTCAGCGCCTTCCTTTTTTGCTATCTCGCAAAGCTTGGTAACGAGCTTCGGACGGTAGCTCTCCTCAACAACGGCATAAGGCGAGGCAAGCATTTCCCTGACGTCGCAAAACGCAACGCCCGTTCTTTTATCGCCGTAGTCAACAGCCATTATTCTCATTTGCCTCACCCTTTCCCTTAATCCAAAATTGAGGAAATCGCGTGATTTCCTCAATTCAGGTTAATTAATCTTCACCGTCTCCCTCTGTGGGAGCTTCAGTTTTTGACTCAGTTTTAGCCTCGGTTTTCTCCTCGGTATTTTTTGTTGTCTTTTCCTCGGTTTCGGAGTCCTCTTCGTCCTCGCCGTCGGATTCCTTAGTTGTTTCCTCAGTCTTTTTCTTTGTTTCGCTTTCGGTTGGTCTCACGTAGGTTGTGTAACCGGGCAGTTTGTTTTCGTCAACCCAGCCGTAAACGCCTGAGCCTGAGCAAAGCTTGCCGTTTGCGGGGCTGTACTGCCTCTGAACTACGCCGTCAGGGATAGCGAATTCGCTTTCGTTAACACCCTTCTTGTCATAGATATTATGCATAACAAGGTTCCAGAGCGTTCCGCACGGGTTGTAGGAAAGCCTGTAATAGATTTCCTTAGGAGTATCGTAGCCGTACCATACGCCGCAGACGTATTCGGGAGTACCGCCGATAAACCATCTGTCCTTACTTTCGGTTGTTGTACCGGTTTTACCGAAGCAGTCAATTCCGCTGAGCTTGTAATAGTGACCGGTGCCTTCTGTCATTACGGTCTGCAGGAGCTTGTTCATAACGCCTGCAGTGTTTGGCGAAAGCGCAGCCTCCTTTGTTTCGTCAGGCTTCTTGTCAATAATAACGTTGCCGAGGGAATCCTCAATTTTATAATAGCCGTAAGGCTCGTAATAGAAGCCGCCGTTACCGAACGCCTGATATGCCGTAGTCATTTCAAGAACTGAAACACCGTGCGTAAGCGAGCCTGTTGCCATGGGAGCATAGTCCTCGTCACGTGCGTCAAGGCTTGTAATATGCCAGCGGTTAACCATAAAGTCATAGGAATATGACGGACCGATTATCTCAAGAGTTCTTGCAGAGATTGTATTCTTTGAAAGCGCAAGGCCCTTCTGAACGGTTATAGTTTCGTTTGAATAGCCACCGCCCTCGTTGGTAGGCCACCACTTGCCGTTTTCAAGCTGCATAAGCGGGGCGTCCTTAGTAGGCGTTGACCAGTAAACCTCAGTTTCGGGGTCGTTAAGACTCTTTTCAAGCGCAGGTCCGTAAACAGAAAGCGGCTTGATTGTTGAACCCGGCTGACGCTCTGACTGCGAGGCTCTGTTAAGCTCTCGCCTTCCTTTTTTCTTTCCGCAGCCGCCGACTATGCCGAGCACTCTGCCCTTGTAATCCATTACAACGCAGGCGCCCTGAACGGTTTCATCGGGCATTCTGCGGTAGTTTACATAAACGTCGTCCATTGCTGCCTGGATGTCAAAATCAATAGCAGTGTAAATCTTAAGACCGCCGCCGAAGAGAAGGTTTCTCGCCTTCTTTGCGCTGTAGCCCATTTTCTGTAAATCGGAAAGGACCTCGTCGATAACATAGTCGGTATAATATGAATATACCTCTTTTTCGTTCTTGGACTTTTTAGTGCTCTTAATCTGAGAGCCCTTATAGTTCTTCGAATTGGTATAAATCATTTTATACTTAAGCGCTTCGTCCCTTTCAGCCTCAGTGATATAGCCGAGAGAGTACATCTTCTTGATAATCCAGTCACGCCTTGAAACGTTGTTCTTGGGGTTAATCTGGTCAGGATTAAGAAGCGGGTCGTACCTCGTCGGCGCTTTTGTGATAGCCGCAAGGCAGGCGCACTCTGCAATATTGAGGTTTTTAACCTCCTTGCCGAAATACGTTTCAGCTGCCGTTCTTACGCCGTAGCAACCGTGAGAAAGATAGATTGTGTTGAGATAAGCCTCAAGAATCTGGTCCTTATTATAATGCCTTTCAAGGTTGAGCGCAGAAAGAATCTCGTTGAACTTTCTTACGAAGGTAACGTCGTTTTCGTCAGTCAGGTTTTTAATAAGCTGCTGAGTAATAGTTGAGCCGCCCTGACCCGTGTTGTTGATAATAACACCGCCGACGCGTTTCCAGTCTACACCGTGGTGAAGCTCAAAGCGCTCATCCTCAATAGCGATAAACGCCTTCTGCAGGTTGGGATTCATCTCGTCAAGAGACAGCCAAATTCTGTTTTCCTCACCGTGCAGACGCGTTATTTCAACAAGCTTGTCCTTATTGTCGTAACCGTAAATGAACGAGGTCTGATTCTGCGAATACTTTTCCTTATCGAGGTCAAAAACCTTATCGCCGTGAACGAAGCTGTAGCCATAGATAAACACAACGCTTGTGCAAACTATCGCAACAACGCCGCCAATCATAATAAGCGCGAGCAAAGCCTTGCCGATTCCTGCGAAAACATCCTTGACAACAGATGAGCTCTGCTGCTTAGGCTTTTTCTTAGGCTCAGCCTTTTTTGCGCCTGCCCTTGAAGCGGAGGCGGATTTATTCGGCGAGGTATTGTAAGACGACGGAACCTTTTTTGCCATCTGGTCGTGCTTATCCTTATCGTCCTTATAAACCTGCTGGGAATTGTTCATAAAAGATTCAAGCAGATCATCATAATCTTTAGATGCCATAGCCCTCTCCTTTATCAATCAAACTAATTTGCTAAATTTTATTTATTATATAATACTTTACTTGAAAAATAAAGAAAAAATTAAAAATATTTATAATTTAATTAAAATTTATTGCGCTTTTGCTTTGAATTAAGCTTTCTCGCCTTACGTTTGTTCATTTCAACATAGCTTGTTTTAACCGAAACGCTGTCATAAAGCTTCTTTGCTCTTATAAAAATCCAAAAGGAACGGTTGCAGTAATTGCACTTTACAGCACCCTTAAAGGATTTATTTACAACGGTCAGCTCATCGGGAACGTCAAGCAGACCCCCGCAGTTCGGACAGACGAGGTCAACCTCACGGACGTTAAAGCTTTCATACGTTTCCTCGGTAATATAAAACGGCTTGAAGAGAAGCCTTTCAAAGAACTTTGAATCACATTTCTTTGTGTATTGCTCAAGCTTGTCCTTATCAAAAACGCTTCTCAGGCATTCGGCTGTGAGATAACAGTCGGCAAGGGCGCGGTGAAGCTTTTCGGAATCAAAATTGATTTTAAAAAGCTCTGCGCAGTTTTCAAGAGAGACCTGATTTCCGTTAGGATTATCCTCCTTTTTGATAAAGGACATACAGTATTTCTGAACGTCGCAATAATTCTTAATAAAATCAACCCTTGCGGAGCCCGTGTGCTGAGTGAAATTCTGAGTCATTACGAATAAATCGGAATTGCTCCAGGACATATAAACGTTATCGTCACCGCTTCCCCACCTTGCAAAATCGTGAAAAGCGTCAAGGAAATCAATGCCGTTTTCCCTGACCTCTTCGTTTGTGATATTTGTAAGTCTTTTACATCTTCCCGAAAGCTTTTTGGTGAACTGAGGGAAAATCATCTGCTTATATGTATCAACAATATTAAGTTTTTCATCAAGCTTAACGGCGCCGATTTCAATTATTTCATTCATAAAGGCTTTGGTGAAATAGCTGTACGAGCCGTTCCATTCAAGGTCAAATATTATGTAATACAAAACATATTCTCCGCAGATATTAAAACTAAAAAACAGCCCTGCATAACGCAAGGCTGCCACTAAGTGTTATACAAAAAGAAAGATAAGAAATGCAGCAAGAACAATTACAAAGAAAATGACAATTAACCATTTTGTGAGTCTTTCAAGCTTACCGTCAACAGTACGTCCCTTTGATTTACTGCCGTAGCCAGCCTCCGGGCCGCCTGTGATAACGCCTGAAAGAGATGAGTTTCTGCCCTCCTGCATTAATACAACGATTGTGATTATTACAGATGCTAAAATAAGAACAGCACCTAATATATACTGATAAACCTGCATAGTTTTTCCTCCTAAAAGATTTTAACGCTAATGCATTATAACACAAGTATAATTATAATGCAAGTATTTTTTTATATTTTCAGAAAGTGAGCTGCGCGGAATTATCAGCAGGACCCGGAAGAGCGCCTGCGGCGGGAAGGTTTTTCGTTCTGAAGCGCCAGACCTTTTCAAATTCGCCTTCCTTGTAAAAATGCATTGATTCAAGCTTGTGATTCTTCTTCTGAGTCATAACGGCAACGCCGATTGTATCCTTAGTTGTTTTTGAATTGAGCGCACCCGTATGAAGCAGGAGCATTCTTCCGCTCGTTGAGCATAAAACAAGCTCGCAGTCCTCCTCGATATATTCAATAGCGGCAAGAGGAACCTTTGCGGAATAAGCCTTAAGGAGCTTCTTTCTGTTAGTCTTGGTCTGATAAGCTGAAATATCAACCTTTGCAACCTTACCGTTTTCAAATGCAAAGAGCATATATCCCTTATATTCGCGCACAATGCAAATGAAAATTGTCTTTTCATCCGGCTCCATTTCAAGCTTTGAAGCTACGAACGTTCCGAGCTGAGACGCCTTTGAATCTGGGAAATCGTCAACCTTTGCCTTATATACCTGAGCTTTATCGGTAAACGCAAGGAGCTCGTCCTTATTTGAGCATTCAAATACTCTTGAGACCTCGTCGCCCTCCTTGACCTTCTGCTCGCCGCTCATACGGAGGTTGGCAGTTCTGATTTTATTGAGATAGCCCTCTTTGGTAATAAAGAGCGTAACGGGATAATCGGGTATTTCAACAGCCTCGGTTGCGTCAAATTCCTCAATCTCGTAGAGAATCTGACTCCTTCTTTCACCCGAGTATTTCTTTGCAACCTCGTTGAGCTCGGTTACAATAATCTTTTTAAGCTTATTCTTTGAAGCGAGAATTCCTTCAAGCTCGGCAATTTCCTTTATGAGTGTTTCAATATCCTTTGTGCGCTTTAAGATGTATTCGCGGTTTAAATGGCGCAGCTTGATTTCGGCAACGTACTCAGCCTGCACCTTGTCAATGCCGAAGCCAATCATTAAATTAGGAACAACGTCAGCTTCTGCATCTGTTTCGCGGATAATTTTAATTGCCTTGTCAATATCAAGAAGGATTTTTTCAAGACCCTTGAGTAAGTGCAGCCTCTCAGCCTTCTTGTCAAGAGTGAACTGAGTTCTTCTTCTTACGCATTCAAGGCGGAAATCAATCCATTCAAGAAGAATATCGCGAACGCCGAGCACCTTCGGAGTGCCTTTTATAAGCACGTTGAAATTGCAGGAGAAGGTGTCCTCAAGCGGGGTCAGCTTATAAAGCTTTGTCATAAGCTTGTCAGGGTCAATTCCCCTCTTTAAATCAAGCGTTATTCTTAAGCCCTTTAAGTCCGTCTCGTCTCTGAGGTCGTTTAATTCCTTAACCTTATTAGCCTTGACAAGCTCAACGATTTTATCAATAATTGCCTCCGACGTTGTGGTCGGCGGGATTTCGGTTATGTCGATACAGTTATACTTTTTATCGTAATTGTACTTGGCTCTTACCTTAACGGAGCCTCTGCCCGTTGAGTAAATCTTTTCAAGCTCTTCCCTGTTATAGATAACGTATCCTCCGCCTACAAAATCGGGAGCGAGAAGAGTTTCGCTGATTTCGTGAGCAGGGTTTTTGATAAGGGATACGGTTGTTTCGCAAAGCTCGCCGAGGTTAAAGGAAGCGATTGAGGAAGCCATACCTGCGGCAATACCCGTTGTAACATTTGCGAGGATTGACGGGAAGGTTACGGGCAGAAGAGTCGGCTCCTTCATCGTGTTATCGTAGTTATCAACAAAATCAACTGTGTTCTTGTTGATATCCTCAAAAAGCTCCTTTGAGATTGGCGCAAGCTTTGCCTCGGTATAACGCGAAGCTGCGAACATCATATTTTTTGAATAAGCCTTACCGAAATTACCCTTTGATTCAACATAAGGATAAAGCAGACTCTCGTTTCCGCGTGAGAGACGAATCATTGTTTCGTAAATTGACGCGTCGCCGTGCGGATTGAGCTGCATAGTACGTCCGACTATATTTGCGCTTTTTATAGTTTTACCCTGAAGAAGCCCCATATTATACATTGTATAAAGCAGCTTTCTGTGAGAGGGCTTGAAGCCGTCTATCTCAGGGATTGCACGGGAGAGGATTACGCTCATTGCATACGGCATAAAGTTAGACGTTAAGGTGTCAACAATATGCTCGTCCTTTACCGTGCCTGCGCCCTGAATATGAACGTTATCTGCAAGAGGGTTAGTAAATTCCTGACTCTCTGCCTTTTTTCTTCTTGCCATTTACTGCCCCTCCTTAGCTGACGTCGGCTGCATCAAGATAAAGATGGCCGAAATCAGAGATGTATTCCTTTCTGCCCTCGAGGTCGTCCCCGAGGAGAAGGTCGAACATTTTCGATGTCATTTCAGCGTCGCTCGGAGTAACCTTGATAAGCCTGCGCGTTGCAGGGTTCATAGTTGTGAGCGACATCATTTCTGCCTCGTTTTCACCGAGACCTTTAGAACGCTGAACGGTGTATTTGTTATCGCCGATTTCCTCTTTAATGGCGTCCATTTCCATTTCGTTATATGCGAAATAGGTCTGGTCCTTGCAGGTTACCTCATAAAGCGGAGACTCCGCAATGAAAACCTTGCCCGCTTCAATAAGCTTGGGCATAAGGCGGTAAATCATTGTTAAAATAAGCGTTCTGATATGGAAGCCGTCAACGTCCGCATCGGTACAAATCATAATTTTATTCCAGCGAAGAGCGTTCATATCAAACATAGAAACGTCCTTTGCCGCCTTGCTTTTAACCTCAACGCCGCAGCCGAGCACCTTAATTAAATCAGTTATAACGTCGCTTTTGAAAATCTTGTCATAATCGGATTTGAGGCAGTTAAGGATTTTACCTCTTACGGGCATCAGCGCCTGGAAATTAGCGTCTCTTGCCTGCTTGCAGGCACCGAGAGCGGAATCACCCTCAACGATGAAGATTTCTCTTTCGTCGGGGTCCTTGCTACGGCAGTCAACAAACTTCTGGATTCTGTTTGTCATATCTACCTTTGCCTGCAGAGTCGTTTTAAGATTCTTCCTCGTTTTTTCCGCCTTGATACGCGAGCGCATATTTATAATCATCTGGTCGGCAATCTTATCAGCTTCAATTTTATTCTCAATGAAATAAACCTCGAGCTGATGACGGAAGAACTCATTCATTGCGTCCTGGATGAATTTATTTGTAATAGCCTTCTTTGTCTGATTCTCGTACGAGGTCTGAGTTGAAAAGCTGGATACAACGAAGATAACGCACTCCTCAATATCCTGCGCGTTAATCTGTACATCCGTT
>CAMOWP010000057.1 GCA_946628455.1 uncultured Clostridia bacterium
TCGAACCCACGTGGGCGTGAACCCAAACGGTTTTCAAGACCGCCTCGTTATGACCTCTTCGATACCTCTGCAAATCGAATGCTTAGATATATTAACATATGAAATAGCTCTTGTCAAGATAAAAAATTAAAAATATAGTTTAACTTTTTCTTGACTTTTATCTGTCTATATGATAAAGTATTTAAGCACACAAAAGTGCAAAAACTTGACAGGTTAACTAAGTCACACGCAGAAGTACTCAAGTTGGTGACGAGGCGCCCCTGCTAAGGGCGTAGGGTGGGCAACCGCCGCGAGAGTTCGAGTCTCTCCTTCTGCGCCAGATAAAAAAGAACTGCTTTTGCAGTTCTTTTTTTCATACAATAGAGTGACTCGAACTCGAAATAATACATCTGCGACGGTTTGCGAAGCAGAGGAGCAGGTATATATAATCAGGCAGCGAAAGCGAAGCTTTCGAGTCCCACCCTCTGCGCCAGATAAAAAAGACTACCGATTGGTAGTCTTTTTATTTTATCCTTTAATGTTGCTTTTCACCGGTTCAAACCCGATATTATAAGAAAACACAGAACACAGCCGATGCTGTATTCTGTGTTTTGGAGCTGATAACCGGATACAAAAAATTTGAGCGACGCACAACGAAACAGTCCACCGGACTGTTTCTCCCGCTTCTCGCGCCCTTCGGTTGCGACAAGCGGTGTTGCTTTTCACCGGTTCAAACCCGATATTATAAGAAAACACAGAACACAGCCGATGCTGTATTCTGTGTTTTGGAGCTGATAACCGGATTTGAACCGGTGACCTCATCCTTACCAAGGATGCGCTCTACCGCCTGAGCCATATCAGCAATAATGGCGACCCGGAACGGGCTCGAACCGTCGACCTCCAGCGTGACAGGCTGGCGTTCTAACCAACTGAACTACCGGGCCATTTACATTGCTAATGTATTATAACTAATGTAATAAAAAATGTCAAGAATAAAATTAAAATAATTAAGCGACAGAGGTGTTATCCCCTGCCGCCGTTTTTCTTATGGCTTGATAAGCTTTCCTTTTTTAAGAAGCTTAAGCATTTTTGTGTTCTGCTCAGGAGTTCCGCTGTAATTATCAATTGAGTTCTTCTTTGCAATTTTTTCTCTGTATGAATATGCAGATTTTTCGCCGATTGCTTCAAGAGCGTCAACTAAAGAAACAGAATCCCCGTTATACTTTTTAAAATATTTTATTTTTACATTATTATCCTTTTCGTCAGTCTTGCTGTAGGAAATCCACGGGCAGTAGCCCCAGTGGGTAAAGCCTCTGTCCTTGAGCTTTGATTTAACAACTCCCCACTTATGCCCTTTAGCCTCAATAACATAGCCGTTACCGATATATACCGCAACGTGGCCTGTTCTGAAAACAAGGACGCCCGGCACCTCGGGAAGAGTTCCTATCTTACCCTTCTTTTTGCACGCTGAAAGCATTCCGTTTGCGCTGACGTCCTGTGACGCGTTATAAACGGGATTTGAATTTGTGCTCTTTGACCAGAGATATCCCTTGATAAGACCTACGCAGTCAAAAACCCTTGTGTTAAGCTGTGAAGAGGGACACGCCCACTGATACTGGCTCGGATACTGCCTTTTCTTTGCATTGTAAAGAGATTTGCTTGAAATCTGTCCGTAGCAGCCGTACCAATAAGGATGACCGAGCATTGCCTTGGCGTATTTTACAAGACCTGTATTGGTTTTACTCACTGTCGTCAGTCTCCTTTACTTTTAAATTCATAACCGCTGAAAGCCCTGCTGCGAGAGCCGAAACAGCAAGCCCTGTAAGAGCGCTTTTAACTGCCTCGTCTTCGCTGGAAAAATCCACAAGCGTCAGGTTAACGGCTATGTATGCGAGCGCCGCCTGGATAAACGTTCTCAGCGCTCTTTGAAAACCCTCCTTGGTTAAATACATATTATTTGTCTCCTTTTTCAAGGTCGCTGATTCTGTGACCCAGCACTTTAAGCTTCTCCTCTATTATAGGTATGCGAAGCGCGAAATTATTGTGCGTGTCCACCTTGTTTTCAAGCTGCTGAATTCTGTATGCAGTCAGCTTTGACGAGGTGAGAATACCGCCGAAGGTACCTGAAAGAGTTCCGATAAGTGCCAGAATTGCAACCAAAATTTCACTGTTCAAATTATCACCTTATTAACTTTTTTTCTGAGACGGTTATATTATAGAACATTTGTTTTCACAGTGCAATGAATATCTTGAATAAGTACGTTTTTATTCCCTTACTGCATACGCTTTAATGTGCATAAAACGTATACAAAAGTTGTTGCATATCTATTCACATTTATGTATATTTATAACAAACATTGCCGTAACTATTGAAATAATTAATTTAAATTATATAATAATATAAAGTTTAAATTGGAGCATTGTATATTTATGACAAAAATATTCATTGACGGCAGCCAGGGCACAACGGGGCTGCGAATTTATGAAAGATTTGAAAACAGAAGCGATGTTAAGCTTCTGAGAATTGATGAAAGCAAAAGAAAGGACGCCGCGGAAAGAGCAAAGCTGATTAACGAATCGGACGTCACCTTCCTCTGTCTGCCTGACGACGCAAGCAGAGAGGCTGTTTCGCTTGTCAGTAACAGTAAAACTGTTATTATTGACACCTCAACGGCGCACAGAACCGAAAGCAGCTTTGCTTACGGCTTTCCCGAGCTTGACGGCAGCTTCAGAGAGCGGATTAAATGCTCTAAGAGAATTGCTGTTCCCGGCTGTTATGCAAGCGGTTTCAATTCGCTTGTCTATCCTCTTGTTAAAAATGGAATTATTTCACCCGATTATCCCCTTACCTGCTACGCTATGAGCGGATATACGGGAGCGGGCAAAAAAGGAATTGCGCAGTACGAGGATGAAGGCAGAGAAAGCGAGCTTGACTCGCCAAGGCAGTATGCACTCGCTCAGCAGCACAAGCACTTAAAGGAAATGAAGGCTGTAAGCTCGCTTACAAGAGTTCCCTTCTTTGCGCCGCATATCTGCGATTACCCTTGCGGTATGGTAGTTTCAATTCCGCTGTTTACCGATATGCTTGAAAAGAAAATGAGTTTAAGCGATATGCAGGAGATGTTCGCTTCTCATTATCAAAACGAGCAGTTTATAAAAGTCAGAGAGCTCGGCTACAGCAAAAATATGATTGGCTCAAACAATTTTGCAGGGCGAGACGATATGGAGATTGAAATAAACGGAAACGATGAGAGAATTCTTCTCACCTCCCGCTTTGACAACCTCGGCAAGGGAGCGAGCGGCGCGGCGATACAGTGCCTTAACATCGTTCTCGGCACTGATGAAAAAACAGGACTTACTTTAGGAGAATAAAATGGAGAACAAATTCAGATACATTGAAGGCGGAATTTGCGCGGCGCAGGGCTTCAAGGCGAGCGGCACCTACTGCGGAATAAAAAAGCCCGCAAACGACGACCCGGGCGTTAAGCACAAAAACGACATCTGCCTTTACGTTTCAGACGTTGAGTGCAACACTGCGGCCGTTTACACTCAGAATAAGGTCAAGGGCGCGCCTATAATAGTTACTAAAGCCAACCTTGAAAAATCGGGCGGTAAATCAATTGCAGTTATTGCAAACTCAAAAAATGCGAACACCTGCAACGCCGACGGCGTTGAAAAGGCTCAGAAGATGTGCGAGCTTGTTGCTAAGGAGCTCGGTGTTGAAAGCGAAAAGGTTATAGTTGCTTCAACGGGCGTTATCGGTCAGGTGCTCCCTATTGAGCCGATTGAGAGAGCTGTTCCGATTCTCAAAAAGGGTCTCTGCTACAACAAGCACCTTGAAGCGGCAACGGCTATTATGACAACCGATACCGTTAAAAAGGAATACGCTGTTGAATTCAAAATCGGCGACACGCTTTGCAAAATCGGCGGTATGGCTAAGGGCTCGGGAATGATTCACCCGAATATGGCAACTACGCTTAATTTTATTACTACCGACTGCGCAGTTTCCTCCGATATGCTTCAGAAGGCGCTGAGCGAAATAGTTAAGGTTACGTACAACTGCCTTTCAATTGACGGAGACACCTCAACTAACGATATGGTAGTTCTCTCGGCAAACGGGCTTGCGTTTAACGATGAGATTTGCGACTGCTCAAAGGATTTTGACACCTTTAAGGCGGCGCTTTACGAGGTTATGGCAAACCTTACAAGAATGCTGGCAAAGGACGGCGAGGGCGCAAGCAAGCTGCTTGAATGCATCTGCTCAGGCGCGAAGGATAAGGAAACGGCTATAACGGTTGCAAAAAGCGTTATATGCTCAAACCTTTTCAAATGCGCTATGTTCGGCGAGGACGCCAACTGGGGACGTGTTCTCTGCGCAATCGGTTACGCCGACGCAGAGTTTGACATTGACAGAGTTGACGTTGACCTGAAAAGTGACAAGGGCACCGTTGAGGTTTGCAGGAACGGAAGCGGCATTGAATTTTCCGAGGAAAAGGCGGCGGAGGTGCTCAGCAGCGACGAGATTTATATTCTTGTTAATCTTAACGGCGGAAGCGAAAGCGCAACTGCCTGGGGCTGCGACCTCACATATGACTACGTTAAAATCAACGGAGATTACAGAACATAAGGAGACAGCAATGAATATTGACAATCAGCAAAAGGCGCACATACTTGCGGAGGCTCTGCCGAATATACAGATGTACCGCAAAAAAACAATCGTTGTTAAATACGGCGGCAACGCAATGATTAACGAGGAGCTTAAGGAAGCCGTTATGAGAGACCTCGTTCTGCTTTCAACAATCGGAATCAAGGTAGTTCTTGTTCACGGCGGCGGCCCGGAAATAAACAAAACGCTTTCAAAAATGAACATTGAAAGCAAGTTTGTTGACGGGCTGAGAGTTACCGACGAGGAAACTGTTAACGTTGTTCAGATGGTGCTTGCGGGCAAGGTAAACAAGGATTTAGTCTGCCAGATAGGAAACCTCGGCGGCCACGCGCTCGGGCTTTCGGGAATGGACGGGCATATGCTTAAATGCAGGGCGGTTGACAGCGAGCACGGCTTTGTTGGCGAGATTACGGATATAAATATGGACGCTGTCAACGAGATACTTGAGCATTCCTGGATTCCCGTTATTTCTACCATCGGCTATGATGAAAGCGGCAACTGCTATAACATAAACGCAGACACTGCGGCGGCGGCAATTGCAGGCGCTCTGAAGGCTGAGGCGCTGATTTCAATGACGGATATAGTAGGCCTTTGCAGAGATAAGGACGACCCGTCAACGCTTATTCACAGAGTTTACATTTCAGACACCCCTGCCCTTATTGCGGACGGAATTATAAGCGGCGGTATGATACCGAAAATTGATTCAATGACCCAGGCGCTCAGGCAGGGCTGCAAGAAAGCGTTTATTATTGACGGACGCGTTCCTCACTCAATTCTTATGGAAATGCTTACCGACGAAGGTATGGGAACAATGTTCAGGATTACAAAATAATTGAAATTGAAAATTAAGGGCGGGCTATGTCCGCACCTGATTATACGGAGCGACAGATAAATGAACACTAAACAGCTTGACAATGAATTTGTGGCGCACGCCTACGGACGCTTTGACGTTGTACTTAAAAGCGGGCACGGCTCAACGCTGTATGACGAGGGCGGCAAAAAATATATAGATTTCGGCTCGGGTATCGGAGTTACGGCTTTCGGTATTGCGGACGAGGAATGGAAAAATGCGGTTAAGGCGCAGCTCGATTTAGTTCAGCACACAAGCAACTTATACTACACCTACCCCTGCGCCGAGCTTGCAAGGCTTCTCTGCGAAAAAACGGGTATGAAAAAGGTTTTCTTTTCAAACAGCGGAGCAGAGGCAAACGAGGGCGCAATTAAGTTTGCGAGAAAATATTCTTTTGACAAATACGGCGAGGGGCGTTCGACGATTATAACGCTTAAAGACTCCTTTCACGGAAGAACGATAACAACGCTTGCGGCTACGGGTCAGGACGAATTCCACACAACCTTTATGCCGTTTACAGAGGGCTTTAAGCACTGCCCCGCTAACGATACTGACGCGCTCAAAAAAATGATTACAGACGATGTCTGCGCGATTATGTTTGAATGCATTCAGGGCGAGGGCGGCGTTAACAATCTTACTTATGAATTCGTTAAAGAGATTGAAAAGATTGCAAACGAAAAAGACATTCTTATTGTTGTTGACGAGGTACAGACGGGAAACGGCAGAACGGGAAAATATTTTTCTTACGAGCATTTTGATATTACCCCTGACATTGTTTCAACAGCTAAGGGGCTCGGCGGCGGGCTTCCGATTGGCGCGGTGCTTTTCGGCGAAAAGACTGCAGATAGCGTTACTCCGTCAAGCCACGGCTCAACCTTCGGCGGAAACCCGATTGCGGCGGCGGGAGCGATAAGCATTGTTAAAAGAATTGACGAAGCGTTTCTCACCTCTGTTGAGAAAAAAAGCAGATATATAAGAGACTTTCTAAACGGTATCAAGGGCGTTAGCTCACTCAGCGGTATCGGCTTGATGATAGGAATAAGCACGGATAAAAACGCAGGTGATATTGCAAAGAAATGCCTTGAAAAGGGGCTTCTTGTTCTTACGGCACACGGCAACAGAGTAAGGCTTCTGCCTGCGCTTAACATAAGTAAAGAAGAAATTGACGAAGGGCTCAGCATTCTAAGGGAGGTAATTGAAGAATGAAGCATTTACTTAAATTACAGGACTTATCCAAAAATGAAATACTCGAATTATTAAACCTTGCGGACCAGCTCAAATACGAGCAGCACAACGGCATCAAGCATCATCATCTAAAGGGAAAGACCCTCGGCATGATTTTCCAGAAGAGCTCAACGCGAACGAGGGTAAGCTTTGAAACGGGTATGTATCAGCTCGGAGGCCAGGCGCTTTTCCTTTCCTCCCGTGATTTACAGATTGGCCGCGGCGAGCCCGTTGAGGATACGGCGCGCGTGCTTTCACGTTATCTTGACGGAATTATGATTCGCACCTTCGCTCAGAAGGAGGTTGAGGACCTTGCAGAATACGGCTCAATTCCGATAATTAACGGGCTTACCGATTACTGCCACCCCTGCCAGGTGCTCGCAGACCTTATGACGATAAGAGAGTTCAAAAAGAGCTTTGACGGGCTTAAGCTCACCTTCGTAGGCGACGGAAACAATATGGCGAATTCGCTTATAGTCGGAGCAATCACAATAGGTATGGAATGCGCCGTTGCCTGCCCGAAGGGTTATGAGCCCGACTCCGAGCTTATGAAATGGGCAAATGAAAACGGTAAGTTTACCTGCTCTGACAACATTGAGGAATGCGTTAAGGGCGCTGACGTGCTTTACACAGACGTTTGGGCTTCAATGGGTCAGGAGGAAGAAAAGGCTGAGCGCGAAAAGGTATTCAAAAGCTTTCAGATTAACGACTCAGTTATGGCGCTTGCAAATGAAGGCGCAATGGTGCTTCACTGCCTCCCTGCTCACCGCGAGGAGGAGATAACCGCAAAGGTATTTGAGGAGCACGCAAACGAGATTTTTGAGGAAGCAGAAAACAGGCTTCACGCTCAAAAGGCAGTTCTTGTAAAATTAATGGCTGATTAATTACAGTGACGGAAGATATTATGGAAAAGGAAGTTTATATCTGCCTTGAAAGCGGAGAAATATTTAAAGGATACCGCTTCGGTGCAGACGGAGATATAATAGGAGAGCTTGTTTTTACAACGGGTATGGGCGGCTACATTGAAACGCTGACCGACCCGAGCTACTACGGCCAGATAGTTATGCAGACCTTCCCTCTTATAGGAAACTATGGAATTATAAGCGAGGATATGGAAAGCAAAAAGAGCTATGTTTCAGCTTACGTAGTACGCGAAAAGTGCGACGAGCCGAGCAATTTCAGATGCGAAAAGAGCCTTGATTCCTTTCTTAAGGAGCAGGGCGTTATCGGCGTCTGGGGCGTTGACACAAGAGAGATAACAAAAATCATACGCGAAAGAGGCGTTGCTAACGCGCTTATTACCTCAAACCCCAAGGATATTCCGTATGACAAAATCAGGGAATACAGGGTTGAAAACGCAGTTAAAAGCGTTTCTGCCGCGTCCCCTTCTCTCTCCCCGAGCGAGGAGCACAAATTCAACGTTGTGCTTATTGACTACGGCGCAAAGGGCAACATAGTACGCGAGCTCAACAAGCGCGGCTGCAACGTTGCAATTATGCCGCACGACACTAAGGCTGAGGATATTCTCAAGCTTTCCCCTGACGGAATTATGCTCTCAAACGGTCCCGGTGACCCGAGCGAGAACACAGATGAAATTGAGGAAATTAAAAAGCTTGTCGGCAATGTTCCGATTTTCGGAATCTGCCTCGGCCATCAGCTTCTTGCGCTGGCTATGGGCGGAAAAACAACTAAGCTGAAATACGGCCACCGCGGAGTTAATCAGCCCGTTAAAAGCCTTGAAACGGGCAGGACTTATATTTCCTCGCAGAATCACGGCTACGCCGTTTTAAGCGAAAGCGTAACCGACAAGGGCGGCGTTATTTCATATATTAATGCAAACGATAACACCTGCGAGGGCGTTGATTACCCCGAAAAGAAGGCGTTTTCGGTTCAGTTTCATCCCGAGGCCTGCTCAGGCCCGAAGGACGCGGAATTCATTTTTGATAAATTCATTAAGCTGATGGGAGGTAATGACAATGCCTCTGAATAAAGACATAAAAAAGGTGCTCGTTATCGGCTCGGGTCCGATAGTTATAGGTCAGGCGGCTGAGTTTGACTACGCAGGCGCACAGGCGTGCAGAGTTTTAAAGGACGAGGGTATTGAGGTTGTTCTTGTAAACTCCAATCCTGCAACGATTATGACGGACAAGGCGCTTGCAGACCACATTTACCTTGAGCCGCTGACTGAGCAGACCGTTAAAAGAATAATTGAAAAAGAAAAGCCTGACTCAATCCTCTGCGGACTCGGAGGACAGACAGGGCTTACAATCGGTATGCAGCTTGCAAAGGACGGCTATCTTGAAAAGATGGGCGTTAAGCTTCTCGGCACAAACGCTGAGGCTATTGACAAGGCTGAGGACAGGCAGATGTTCCGCGACACTATGGTTAAGCTGAATCAGCCCGTAGTGCCGTCTGATATTGCAAACGACCTTGAAACGGCTGAGAGAATCGCCGAAGATATCGGCTATCCCGTTATTATACGCCCTGCGTTCACTCTCGGCGGCGCAGGCGGCGGAGTTGCGTACAATAAAAACGAGCTTGACGTAATTGCTAAAAACGGGCTTATGCTCTCCCCCATCACCCAGGTGCTTGTTGAAAAATACATAGCAGGCTGGAAGGAAATTGAATATGAGGTTATGAGGGACAGCGTTGGCAACGTTATCGCTGTCTGCTCAATGGAAAACTTTGACCCAGTAGGCGTTCATACGGGAGACAGCATTGTTATAGCTCCCGCAGTTACGCTTGCAGACAAGGAATATCAGATGCTCAGAAGCGCGTCCCTTGATATTATAACCGAGCTCGGAATTGAGGGCGGCTGTAACTGCCAGTTCGCGCTTGACCCCGAGAGCTTTGAATACAGCGTTATTGAGGTTAACCCGAGAGTTTCGCGTTCCTCTGCGCTTGCTTCCAAGGCTACGGGCTACCCTATTGCGAAGGTTACAACTAAAATCGCGCTTGGCTACACGCTTGACGAGATTAAAAACGACGTAACGGGAAAGACCTGCGCCTGCTTTGAGCCTGCGCTTGACTACGTTGTTGTTAAGGTTCCGAAATGGCCTTTTGACAAGTTTGTTCAGGCTTCGCGCAAGCTCGGCACACAGATGAAGGCAACGGGCGAGGTTATGAACATTGCGCCGAGCTTTGAGATGGCGATTATGAAGGCTGTAAGAGGCGCGGAAATAGGGCTTGATACGCTTAACAATCCTGCTCTTGACGGAGCTGATATTCGCGAAAGGTTAAGCTCTCAGGACGATTTAAGGCTGTTCACAGTTTTCAGAGCGCTTAAAGAGGGTATAAGCGTTGACGAAATCCATAAAATCACTATGATTGACGAGTGGTTTTTATCAAAGCTTAAAAAACTTGCCGAATTTGAAAAGAAAATTGAGGGCACTCCGCTTTCAAAGGAGCTTTACCTTAAGGGCAAGGCGCTCGGCTATACTGACAAGGCGCTTGAAAGAATAAGCGACTCCCCTCTCGCATATCACAGAAGCTGCGTTTATAAAATGGTTGACACCTGCGGCGCGGAATTTGCCGCAGAAACGCCGTATTTCTATTCAACTTATGACGAGCACTGCGAAGCGAGAGCTCTCCCTGCAAGCGGCAAGGAGAAGATTATCGTTCTCGGCTCGGGGCCTATAAGAATCGGTCAGGGCATTGAGTTTGACTACTCCTCCGTTCACTGCGTATG
>CAMOWP010000058.1 GCA_946628455.1 uncultured Clostridia bacterium
CTATGTAGTAAGTCGGCTGCTCGAAGCAGTTGCCTGAATACATAACGTAGTGCCAGTCGCCCTCGCGGAAATAAAACGCGCCCTCAATAGTGTGCCAGTGCTGACCTTTTTTATATCTGTCTTTTCTGTAAATATCCTCGTCAAGAGTGGGAACAACAACACTCTGCGGCTTGCCCTCGGGTGTAAACGGGTCAAGCATTCTGTCAACAACTATGTAAGTTCCGATTCTCTCGCCCTCGAAGCGGTTTGTTGAGTAAAAAAGAAACAGCCCGCTTTCATTTTTAACTATATGAGAATCTATTGAAAACGGGTGCAGTAGCTGCCTTGCGTTTTCAAACGGGCCGAGCGGATTGTCAGCCGTTGCAACGTGCATCGTCTGGCGGTGGCCGCCCTTGTCGGGAGCGTCGCCGTAAAATTCAAACGAGGTGTACATATAATAAGTTCCGTCAATTTCAATAACACTCGGAGCCCAGAAATCGCTGTGCCCCTCAACGGTCATAACTCTTCCGCGAAATTCCCAGCCGTCAAGCAGCGAGGGCGATTCATAAGCGTAAATGCCGTCGTGCCCCGTTGTGTAGATATAATATTTTCCGTTTGCCTTTAAAATATACGGGTCAGCCTGACCGATGTAGTTTTCCCTGTCAACTTTCAGAAGATGCATATTTATTCCTTCTGCGCCTTTTCGCGCGCTAATTCCTCTTTTTCCTTGTAGAACATATTGGCTTTAACGTAAACCTCAATAAAGCCTCTGAAAATTTCAGCCATATCGCCTTCGCTGTAGTTAAGCGGTAAAATATGTTCGTCGTCGTCAATTGCGAGAGGTCCCTTTTCGTAATCGTTAAAGGTGGGCATAAGCGAATATCCCGACTGCATTTTTACAATTGAAATAAGCGTGTAATCGGCGGTCGCTTCAACAAAGCCCTTCTTGCCCGTGTAGCGCTCAATAGTTGAGGTTTCAATTTTATCGTTATGCTTTTTCGTGTAGCACGCGCATATAACCTTTTCAATATAGCTCTCAAGCGCCTTGTCGGTGTAGGGAGCTTTTAAAAGCATAATTGTGTCAATATCGGCAATGCCGTATTTTTCGCTTTCGCCGCAGGGAATACCTATAAGGTTTTCTTCCCTGTCAACGTATACGGAAATAGTATAAAATTCTCTTTCCATTTTATCACCTTAATTATTAATATTTATAAAATTATATACTACTTTGTTGAAAATTTCAATATTTAATGGTAATATTGTAATCGGTGATAGTATGAAAAAGGTATTAATAACAGGCGCAGCGACAGGAATAGGCAAAGCCTGCGCAGAGCTGTTTGTAAAAAACGGCTTCGATGTCTTTATAACATATAACAAAACTCTTCCCGATTATGACGGTGTAAAGGCGCTGAAATGCAATCTTGAAAGCGTTGAGGAGATAAAGGCGCTTTTTGATGAAATCGGCGATATAGACGTGCTTGTCAACAACGCAGGGGTTGCGCTTATCAAAATGATTAACGACGTTACCGAACAGGATTATGAAACGGTAACGGCGGTTAACGAAAGAGCAGTTTATTTCGCTTCGAAATTTGCTGCGCTTTCAATGATTAAAAAGCACAGCGGCGCGATAGTCAATATTTCGTCAATTTGGGGCGAGTGCGGAGCCTCCTGCGAAACTCTCTATTCAATGACTAAGGCGGGAGTTATCGGGCTTACTAAAGCGCTTTCAAAGGAGCTTGCTCCGTCCGGAGTAACGGTAAACTGCGTAACCCCGGGAATTATTGACACAAGAATGAACGCTATGTTTGATAAAGCCGAGCTTGAAAATGAGGTTCCTCTCGGCAGGCTCGGAACGCCCGAGGAGGTTGCAAGGGCAGTTTTCTTCCTTGCTGAAAGCGGGTATATAACAGGGCAGATTCTCGGCGTTAACGGAGGCTTGATATGAATTATACGTATGAACGCCTGAGCGACGGTATAAAAATTGCAGTAAGCGACGACCATACCTTCGGTACGGACGCTGTTATTCTTTCCGCGTTTGCAAATATCAAGCGCAAGGACAGAGCGCTCGATTTGGGTACAGGTTGCGGAATTGTTCCGTTTTTGTGGCTTCGCGATGAAGCGCAGAGCCCTGTTCACTGCCTTGATATTCAGGAAAACGCAATTGAGCAGGTTAACGCTTCAATCGAGTTTAATTCTGCTCAGGACAGGCTTATTCCTCACCTCTGCGATTTAAGGGAAATTGAAAAGGAATTCAGTGCCGAGTGTTTTACTCTCGTAACGATGAATCCGCCGTATAAGCCGATTAATACAGGCTTTGAATCGCTTGGCGAAAGCGCGAGAATCGCAAGGCACGAGGTGTGCTGTAATATTGAGGACGCAGTTAAGGCGGCAAATTTCCTTCTCACCTACGGCGGGCGCTTTTGTATGTGCCACCGCCCGGAGAGGCTTGTTGACGCGCTGAGCATTATGAGAAAATATAAGCTTGAGCCGAAAAGGCTGAGATTTGTTTCGGATAAAGAGGGCGAGCAGCCGTTTCTTTTCCTCGTTGAAGGTAAGAAGGGCGCTAAGCCGTTCCTCAGGGTTGAAGCCCCGCTCGTCATTAAAAACAGCGAAAGTAAATTCACCCCCGAAATGCTTAAAATCTACGGCTCTTATGCCGACGGATATGAGGACAAAATCAGGTAAAACAATAAATTAAAGCGGAGAATATCTTTATGGCAGAAAAAATAAAAATGCCTTTATGGGGACCCTATTCAAAAAAATATATGGGAATTTCAAGGATAATTGATTCCCTTGCCCAATACGGCGCAAGGTTTGATTTTATCCCTCACCCGACTCTGTGGAACAGCGCGACGCCCGTTCCTAACGTTACTGTGCCGTCAGGCTATCATCTCTGGGAGTGCGCTCCCGATTTCAGTTATTATGCTTACCGTTATGAGCTGATGTGGAAGGATATGGTTTATGCGGACGTTTCGTTTTCAGAAATTAACAGCGAGGCATATCTTATGCGATGTAAGCTCTATAACAATACCGAGCTTTCGCAAAACTGCATTTTAAATCTGTTCTCCTCGCTTGAATTTCCGTTTTACGAAAAGGTTGAAATCAATAAACCTGAAAAGTGCATAATCATTAATGCCAATGATTATGAGGAATATGAATATAAAAAGCCGCGCCCGTGGGACGGCGAAAACCCTGACGGTATGTTTAAGGGAATGTTCAGGGATAAGGCGTTTTATCTCGGCTGCGGGCTCGGAGACAGAGTTGATAATAAGCACGTTCATTATTACGGCTTCAAGCCCTTTGGCTGTGAGGCTGGGGACAGAGCGTCGTATAAATTACACGCTGAGGGCTTCAGCCGCCCCGTTCTTGCGCTGAGATACAAAAGCGCGTCCGACGAAGCGGCAAGGTTCACCCTTAACGGCAAGGAAATTGAGCTTCCTCATTCAGACGTTCTTACCTTTGCTTACCTTCCTTACTGCGATAACCCTGAATTCATAAGCCTCGGCGCAGGCGGAGTTGAGCTTGATTTTATTGCAGTTATTGAGGAGGGTGAGGAGCTTTCCGTTAAATCCGTCACGCTTGAATATGAGCCTGTTATTTCTGCAACAGAGCTTGACGGAGGCTGCAGAATAAACCTTGATTACGGGCACGAGGGCTGCCGTTTCAGCGTTCTTACTCATAACCCGAACACAAGGCTCAGAACGCTTGAATCGGGCTCCCTTGAGGACGCGCTCATAAACCGCCTTTCAAACGGCGATTTCACCTATGACGATTTATGCGAGACCTTCTCAAATTCGTTTGAGAGAAAAAAGAGTGATATCGGCTTCTTCCAGAATACTCTTATCAAGTCAATTTTCATTGAGCCGAACAGCACGCACACTGAATACGCAGTTATTTCAAAGGGCAAATTCAGCGCTATGAGCTTTGACGAATATGAAGCAATCTATAAAAAGCGCAGAAAAAACGCCGCTCAGTTTAAATATAACCGCGAGGGCGAACGCTATGCGCTTTCAACCTCTATCCTCGGCGCAACTCTGCTGACTAACGCCGTTTATCCCGTTTACCGCAGGGGCGAAAACGTAGTTCACTATACCCCCGGAAAACGCTGGGATTCGTTTTACACGTGGGACAGCGGCTTCATCGGAATGGGGCTTCTTGAATTTTCAGAGGAGCTGTGCCGCTATTCGCTTGATTTATATACCTGCGATGATGAAAACAGGGATTTTGCTTTCCTTCTTCACGGCTCGCTTGTGCCTACTCAGTTTGTTCAGTATGCCGAGCTTCTTAAAAGAACGCAGAACAAAAACGAGCTTGAATATCTCTACGGCAGAATGAAGAGGTATTACGAATTCCTTAGAGGCAGGGGAGATGGCTCAAGCTTTGCCAAATTCGGCAACGGGCTTCTCACCGCTTATGATTACTGGTATTCCTGCTCGGGAATGGACGATTACCCTGCACAAAGCAAAATGATTGCGGATAAGGCTGAGGAATATTCCTGCCCGTGCCTCACTACCGCTCAGGTTATAAGGGCGGGTAAGATAATGAAAATGGCTGCCGCCTCGCTCGGAAGGCTTGCTGATATAACCGTTTATGAAAGAGATATTGAGGAATCCGAAAAAGCGCTCAACTCCCTTGCATGGGATGAGGAGAGCGGATATTTCGGCTACACGCTTTACGACAGGGATAAAAATAAGCCCTACATAATGAAAACAGAAAAGGGCGAAAACCGGAACAAGGGCTTCGACGGCGTTTATCCGCTGTTTTCTGGCTCCGTCAGCGGGGAGAGAAAAGAGAGGCTCCTCGCTCATATCAAGAGCCCGAAGGAGATGTGGTCTGACGCGGGAATCAGCGCTGTTGATATGACCGCCTCCTACTATTTTGACGACGGCTACTGGAACGGTAACGTCTGGATGAGCCACCAGTGGTTTGCATGGAAAACAATGCTTGACCTCGGCGATACCGATTTCGCGTTTGAAATCGCAAACAGAGCGCTGGAGATGTGGCGCGAGGAAACCGATTTTTCATATTACACGTATGAGTGCTTCGGAATCAAAACAAGGCGCGGCGGCTGGTTCCATAATTTCGGCGGGCTCTCAGCCCCGATTTGCATATGGGCAAACGCTTACTATAAGCCCGGCACCGTAACTACGGGGCTTGATTTATGGACAGATTATCAGAAGGTAAGCGAAAGCTATGCTGAAATCAGATTTAAGTATTACGGAAATAACGAAAGCTATTCGCTTCTTGTAACTCTCAGCGATGAAAACGAATATCTGGTAACTCTTGACGGGGAGGAAATCCCTTATTACGAACGTAAAAAAGGCTGCATTGAGATAACTCTTGACGGAGGAATCAAAGGAGGAACAATTTTATGTCTGAAAAAATAATCGGCGCAAATAATGAACCGCTCAAAATCCAGTTTATAACCGACGTTCATTACTACTCAAGAAAAAACGGAACTGAAGGCCCCGCCTATGAAAAGGAGGAGGCGAAAAGCCAGCAGGTAATCAAGGACAGCGACCTTGTTATCAAAAAAGGCTTTGATATGCTCTGTGAGGACACCTCAACCGATATAGTAGTTCTTGCAGGAGATACAACAAGAAACGGCGAATACACCTCCCACGAGGGCATAATCGAGCTTCTTTATGACCTTCAGAAGCGCGGCAAAAGAGTTTACGTTATAACCGCAACACACGATTACAGAGGCAACGGCTTCGGTCGCGGCTTTGAGGGCGACAAGGTGCTTGATATTCCTGCTGTAAAGGACAGAGCCGACCTCTGGGATATGTACTACGATTTCGGCCCCAAAGAGGCTATCGCAACTCACAGAGCCTCAATGTCATACGTTGTTCAGCTTGCAGACGGCTACAGGCTCTTCGCGCTTAATGATGACTATAATCTTAAAACTGACGGCGAGGGCGGCTCAGGCTTTTCCGACGACTGTATGGCGTGGATTATGGAGCAGCTTGAGGACGCGAGGAAGAACGACCAGTTTGTAATTGCAATGACTCATCACCCGATGATTTCACCGTCTCCGTTTTATTCAATAATAGGAAGCGGCGATATGCAGAAGAACCACGAAAAAACGCGTGAAATCTTCGCGGACGCAGGGCTTAACTGTATGCTGACGGGTCATACCCACGTTCACGATATCGGCTACATCACAACGCCTAAGGGCAACCGCTTTTACGATATTGCCTGCTCTGCGCTTATCGGCTGCCCTCCGAATTACAGAAACATTACCTTTGACCCGAAGAACGCGAAGGTAGATGTTGAAACCGTAACAATCAAGGACGTTCCCAGCGTTGATACGAAAGGCGAGCCTTTTGATAAATATATGGAGGGCTTCTTCTTCGGAATGATAAGAAGAGTGGTCTGGGCAATGGGTTATGATATCGACACCCTTGCGCAGATGTCTCCCGCTTTTTCTATCCCGAGCGAGAAGGTATATAAGATGAAGGCGGTAATCAAGCCGCTCGGAAAATTCCTCAATAAGCTCACCTTCAAAAAAATCTGGAAGCTCTGCAAAAAGGAGAGCGGGCTCAAAAAAGAGGATATCGCAGATATTGCTGACAACAAGGTTGTTGATTTCATTGTGGAGCTTGTTAAAAACCTTTACTGCGGAGATTCTCCTTACACTCCGGACACAAGGGAATATAAGCTCACCTGCGGCTTTCTCAACGTTATAGACAGCTTCCTTGACACAATTCATTTGCCGATAGGAAAATTCCTCAAGGGCGCAAAGAGCGTTCGCTCGCTCGTTGAGCCGCTCCTCTGGAACGACGGCTATTGCGACGCAGAGGCAACCCTTCCGCTCTATCCGCTTTATACGGACGATAACCCCGCGCCGCCCGAGATGTTTGAAGAAAAAGAATTTATCGACCCTGTTAAAAAGAGCAAAAAGGGACCGCTCATTCTTTGTTGCTTAATCCTCGCAGTCCTTTTGCTGCTTGGTATTATTGCGGGCATAATCGCGCTTATCGTTATGGGCGTTATTGCGCTTATCCATCTAAAATAAAATTGTTGTTGCATTACAGACAAATTCTTGATATAATAACTTTGTTAATTACATTTTTTTAAAGGAGTAAAAATTATGGCAGATGAAAAGAAAAAGTTTTCTCTCGGCGGTATTGACAGCGCGGCCGAAGAGAAGGGTTCAGGAATGAAGGCTTTATGGCAGTTCGTAAAGTTTATCGTTGTTTCGGGACTTGTTACTATTATCCAGCTTGTCCTTGCAAACGTTCTTCCGTTTGTATTTGACGGCGTACACGCAACTATCCCTCATTTCCTTCAGGGTATTTTTGCACCGAACACTATTTTTGACGCTTCTGTTTTTGACCTTCCGATTAACGATTGGCTTGAAACAGCCAAGCAGTTTATGAACGATACGTTCACTAAGGTTGACACAGGCGCTCTCAAGGCAGCAAAAGAAACTCTCGGCGAGGGCTTCAAGGTTATGAAAACTCAGGTTAACACCTTTGTTGACATCAACAAGTACGTAAGCGGTTATGCTATTGAAAACGGCTCTATCGTTAAAGGCGTTATCACCTGGGGTTATCTTCTTCCTTTCTTCCTTTCAAATCTTATTGCCAACATTTACGGCTTCTATCAGAATAAGAAAACAACCTTCAAGTCAGACGCACCGTGGTATAATTTCGCAATCTATATTTTCCTTATGATTGCTCTTATACTGTTCTCAACCTGGTTCCAGGGCTGGCTTTACGGCGTACTCAGCCAGATTAGCTTCCTTGCACCTCTTGCAAGAACAATCGGCGGTCTCGCAGCAGGCTTTGTTCAGATGATAGTTCTCTTCCCGATGGAGAAATTCGTACTCCTTAAGGAAAAGAAGCCCGCTGAAGGCGAAGAGGCTGCAGCTGAGGCAGAATAATAATTATTTAATGTAGGGGAGGGGCTCTGCAAGCCCTTCCCGTTTTTTTACCACATTCAGAGGGGAATATATTTTTATGAAATCATATTTTGACAGACTTTTACACAGCGAAAACAGCCCGAAAAAATGGGAGCTCATAATATGGTGGGCTGCAAGAGCAGTTCTTATCGTAACCTTTTTCCATGCGCTTCTTATCAGAAAGGACGCAAAAATGGCGCTCCAGGTTTTCGGAAATATGCTCGGTCAGTATGTTTGGGAAATCTTTATGCTCTTCCCGAAGAAAAGCTTTTTAAGGCAAATCCCTGCATATATTCAGGATATAAGCGCGCCTGCTCTTATCGGCGGTAGCCTCTTCGGAGCATATCTTAATTTCTATTACAGCGCTCCCGTTCTTGATATAGTTATGCATACTGTCGGCGGCGTTGCCTGTACTTTTATCGGTTATGAAATTATTACCGCTATGGAAAAGCGCGATATCCTAAGGGGCGACACAAAATCAAGCCTTGCGATAATTGTTTTCGGCGCGTTCTGCTTCTCATTTGTTGCAGGAAACGTCTGGGAGCTCTTTGAATTCACAGCTGACCAGCTTAACCCCGTTAACCCCGGAGACGCTCAGCACTGGTCATATCAGCTTGCTCAGCAGGCAATTCTTGATTCTGACGGAAAAATCGGTCTGCCGAATTTCATTGATCACAGAGACCTTATCAGATACGGTGTAATTGACACTATGGAAGATATGATTTGTAACACAGTCGGCGGCTTTATCGGCTGGGTAATCCTCAAATTTATTCCTTATCACCATAGAGAAGAAAACAAAAAGGTTAAGGAACTTATTAAGGCTTCAAAATAATAGTTTAACCCGACAGAAAATGTCGGGTTTCTTTTTTATTGCAATTTATAAATGTTAGTTGTATAATTAAGATTAAGGAGTGATAAGTGCGTCGCACTTATCATGATTATATTGCCCGCTCAGTTTGCCGCAAGCGGCAACGAGCGATGGCTGAATTCCCACTATACGCCTTGTCTGCCCAGCAAGGGAAATAAATTAGTGTGAATTTAGCAGTTTATTTGTGGGCAGAAAGGCTATGGGAATTAATGGGAAATAAAATAAGAAACAAAAATACATATTCAAAGCGCGAAGCGGCGATGTATTTAGTAGGTCTCGGCGGACAGAATATGATTTATAACATCATAGCAACCGGGCTTTACTATTATTTCCAGAACGTAATTTGCCTAAACGCAGTTGCGCTCGGATGGATTATGGCTCTTGCGCGTGTCTGGGACGCTATCAACGACCCTATGATGGGAACAATCGTTGATAAGACGAAAACCAAATGGGGTAAGTGCAGACCTTATCTTCTGTTCGTTCCGCCTATCGTTATGGTTATAACAATCGCAACCTTCTTAAACGGAAACTATGCAGTTGCCGAAAGAGCGCACGATACAACGAAAATGGTGCTTATCACCGGTTGGGCTGCGCTTTCATATATCCTTTGGGGTATGAGCTATACAATCGGCGATATTCCGCTTTGGGGAATTATTCCGCGTATGACCGAGGATGAGGGCGACAGAGCAAAGCTTATCTCTCTTGCAAGAATTTTTGCTTCAATCTTCGGAGCAACTATGGTTATAGGTATTATCCCGATTTCTCAGGCAATAAACGGCAAAGAGGAGCCGAATGCACAAAAGGGCTTTATTATCGCCGCAATAATTACAACCGTTGTTGCTTCAGTGCTGTTTGAGCTTGCAGGCCTCGGAACTAAGGAAAGAGTACCCGTTTCCGAAGAAACCAAAACGATGAAGGAAAGCTTTAAGCTTATGTGGAGCTGTAAGCCCTTCAGAAGACTTCTTATCTCGGGCGTTCTTCGTGCTCCGATTCAGCTTATGACTATCGTTGTTATGACGCTGTTTACTTATTATTACTGTGACGGCGATATGAACAAGGCGTTTGACTTCAAAAATAATCCGAAGATGTTTGTTATTCTTCTTATAATCGGCGGCGGCTTCTTCATCGGTCAGTTCGGTATTATGGGCGTATTCCCGAGCCTTATTAAGAAGGTCGACGTTAAAACGCTGTATAATTTCACCGCCTTTGCGGGTATTCCTACAGGACTTATTTTCCTTCTTTACAAGCTTCACCCGACGGAGCTTGACGAGGTTAAATACGTTGCAATTCTCGGCGTGCTTATCTTAGTTGCGGGCGCGGGCTTCGGTCTTGTAATGGTATGTCAGTCAATGATGATTTCAGACTGTATTGACTATGAGGAGTACCATAACGGCTTCCGTCCCGACGGTATATTCTTCTCGGGTCAGAGCTTTATTACAAAGCTTTCAGCGGGTATTTCCTCAATCATTTCGGCTTATGTTTATAACGCCGTAGGATATACAGGAAAGAATATTGACGATATGAATAAGATGCTCGCAACGGGCGCAAAGCATTTTGCTTCGGACTACCAAAGCTATTCTGAGTCAATGTGGTTCCTGCTTACAGTTCCTGCGGCAATCGGTATGATTATTGCTGTTAT
>CAMOWP010000059.1 GCA_946628455.1 uncultured Clostridia bacterium
TTCTCGGCAGGGAGGGGCTTTTCGGTAGCGACGCGGTTTACTATCTTTCAAATTACGGCGTTGTGCTTATTCTCGGAATACTGTTTTCAACCTCGCTTATTAAAAAGCTGTATCAAAAAATCTGCAAACAGCAGCAGCTTAAATTTGCGGTGCAGGTTGCGTTCATCGTATTCTCGCTTGTTGTATCCGTTATGTTCCTTGTTTCGGATTCGTACAACCCGTTCTTATATTTCAGATTTTAAAGGAAAAAAAGATGAAAAAATATTCAGTAATAACTATTTCGCTTTTCCTTGCGATGATAGTGTTTTTTACCTCCTTTTCGGTGTTCGGCAAAAAGTCCGAGTTTTCCGAAAAAGAAAACAGAGCGCTTCAGACCTTCCCTGAAATCTCTCTTGAAGCAATAGGCGACGGAACGTTTCAGGAGGAGTATGACGCTTATCTTGCCGACCAGTTTGAATTCAGGGATTTCTGGGTAAAGGCAAGAAGCAACGTTCTGCTAAGGCTTGGCAGGAAGGATATAAACGGCGTCTATTTCGGAAGCGAAGGCTATCTTGTTGAAAAGTATACCGAGGATGATTTTGATTCTGAAAGCGTTCAGCTCAACGTTGAAACACTCGCCTCGTTTTTAAACAGAAACGCGCAGGCAGGGCTTGACGTTACAGCCGCCTTCGTTCCTTCAAAGGCGGGCGTTCTGAAAAACAGAATGCCGTCGGGAGCGGAGCCTTACGATACCTCTGAGATAGCTTCAGATGTATACGCAGGGCTATCGGATAAAGTTAATAAGGTTGATTTGTATCTTCCTCTTGAAGCTCACAGCAACGAATATATCTATTATAAAACCGACCATCACTGGACATCGCTCGGCGCGTATTACGCCTACAGAGCGCTTGCTGAAAAAATGAATTTCAGCGCGGTTGATATAAGCTCTCTGAAAAGCGAAACAGTGAGCGACGGCTTCCTCGGCTCAACTTATGACAAGGTGCAGCTTGAAGCCGAGCCTGACAGCATTGTTGCTTATGCTCCCTCCGTTAAGGTTAAGGTCAATTATAACGGCGAAAAGGAAAACTCAGACTCACTTTTTGATTCCTCCGCCATTCAAACTAAAAGCAAATACGATTATTTCCTCGGCGGAAACTTTGCAAGAATTGACCTTGAAACAAACGCAGATAATAACGAAACGCTTATTATATTAAAGGATTCCTTCGCTAATTCCATAATCCCGTTTCTTGTTAACAATTACAAGCATATTATTATGCTTGATTTAAGATTCCTTGAAGGGGACGTTCAAAATATAATTGATACAGAAAATCCCGACAAGCTGCTTGTTCTTTATAACGTTGAAAAGTTTATGGGCGACGCTAATCAGGTAAAGCTTGAAGCGCGGAGCGAAGCGGCGGCTTCAGACACGGGCGACAGTGAGGAGGACGCCGAAATCCTTGCCGAGCTTGAAAGGGAAGAGGCTCAGGGATAATAATTGTAAACTGATGGTAAATAATTTATTATTTCTGTTGACAATGCATATTCTTTGTTATATTATTAATACAACAAATTTATCAAGAGCAGTCGAGTGAACAGGCACTGTGAAGCTGCAGCAACCTGCATTATGTAAGGTGCTAATACCTGCGGGAAACCGAGTGATGAGAAAAAATGAACTCATGCGCATACGGATTCCGTATGCGCTTATTTTTCAGCAGAGGAGGACTAAATATGTCTAAGTATTTATTCACGAGTGAATCGGTTACAAAGGGTCATCCCGATAAAATATGCGACCAAATTTCAGACGCAGTTCTTGACGCAATGCTTGAGCAGGACCCGATGAGCCGCGTTGCGTGCGAAACAGCAATAACAACGGGTCAGGTACTCGTTATGGGCGAAATTACAACTAAGGCTCAGGTTGACATTCAGAAAATCGTAAGAGATACGATTATCGGCATCGGATATGACGACGATAAGAAGGGCTTCAACGGAAACACCTGCGGCGTTATGGTTGCGCTTGATAAGCAGTCTCCCGATATCGCAATGGGCGTTGACAAATCATACGAGCTCAAGAATAACGAGGAGGACGAGGATAACCTCAACGGCGCAGGCGACCAGGGAATGATGTTCGGCTATGCCTGCAATGAAACAGCAGAGCTTATGCCGCTTCCTATCTCTCTTGCTCATAAGCTTACTTTAAAGCTCACGGAGGTAAGAGAAAACGGAACTCTTCCTTATCTCTATTCAGACGGAAAATCTCAGGTTACTGTTGAATACGTTGACGGCAAGCCGAGCAGAGTTACAACAGTTGTAATATCCTCTCAGCACAGCGCAGACGTAAGCCTTGAGCAGCTCAGGGAAGAGGTTATCGAAAAGGTTATCAAAACAACTATTCCCGCTGAGCTTATGGACGGCGAAACTGTATTCTACGTTAACCCGACTGGCAGATTCGTTATCGGCGGTCCTATGGGCGACAGCGGACTTACCGGACGTAAGATTATCGTTGATACATACGGCGGTTACGCACGTCACGGCGGCGGCGCATTCTCGGGTAAGGACCCGACTAAGGTTGACCGTTCAGCTGCTTATGCTGCTCGATGGGTTGCAAAAAACATTGTTGCAGCAGGCCTTGCTGACAAGTGCGAGGTTGAGCTTGCATATGCAATCGGCGTAGCAAAGCCCGTTTCAATTCTTGTTGATACTTTCGGCACCGGCGTTAAGTCTGACGAGGAAATCAGCGAAATTGTAAACAAGGTGTTCGACCTCAGACCCTCGGCTATTATCCGTGAGCTTGACCTCAGACGTCCGATTTATAATGCCGTAGCTTCCTACGGTCATATGGGCAGAGAGGACCTCGGCGTCAGCTGGGAAAAGCTCAACAAGGTTGACGAAATCAAAAAGTATATGTAATAAAAATAAAAAACTCTTGGCTCTTGCCAAGAGTTTTTCTTTTGCTTTTTACGAACCTGAGGAGGTTACGATATAAGGCTGGATAGCCTGAGCGAGCTTCATTGTCGGCATTGTCTGAAGAACAACCTCGCCGGGGCCTGTAACAACAGTGTTGAAGAGACCTTCGCCGCCGAAGAAAATGTTCTTTGCGCCCTTAATGGTCTGAACGTCCATCTTGCAGGTGGCGTCCATAAGAACAACGTGACCGGTGTCAACGATAAGCTGCTGGCCTGCCTGAAGATTATATCTTACTGCAGAGCCGTCAATTTCAACGAAAGCCATACCGTTTCCGCTGAGCTTCTGCATAATGAAGCCCTCGCCGCCTACAAGGCCTGCGCCGAGCTTCTTCTGGAAGAATACGGAAAGCTCAACGCCTCTTTCAGAAGCAAGGAACGCGCTCTTCTGACAAACAACCTCTCTGCCTGCAGAGATTTCAATAGGTAAAATCTCGCCGGGGAGCGAGCTTGCAAATGCGATTGTGCCTTCGCCGCCCTGAGCGGTGTAAACGTTCTGGAAAAGAGATTCCTTAGTGAACATTCTGCCAATCATTTTGCCGATTCCGCCGTTAGATGTTGTGTCCATCTTCATGTTGGGGCTCATCCAGCTCATTCCGCCGCCTTCGCTTATCATTGCTTCGTTTGGGCTGAGCGTGCAGATAAGAACAGGAAAGTTTCCGCCCTGAATGTCATACCTCATAATTTATTCTCCTTTTTATAATTTACTGTCTTTTTCAACAGCTTTATTAACTGCGTTGTGAACTGCGTTTTCAAAGCCGTCCTTCTGGAGCGACATAACGCCTTCAATTGTTGTTCCGCCCGGTGAGCAAACCTTGTCGATAAGCTCCCACGGGTGCTCCTCTGGAGCAGATGCAAGCACCATTTTTGCGCTACCGAGAACGGTCTGAGCTGCAATCATAAGCGCTGTGTCCTTTTTCATACCGTTTTTAACTCCGGCTCTTGCAAGCGCGTCAATGAACATATACGCAAAAGCAGGGCCGCAGCCTCCGATAACTCCGAAAAGCGGGAAGAATTCCTCTTCAAGATACATTATTTCGCCAACTGCGGAAAAAATTTCCTCACATAGCTTTCTGTCATCCTCGCTTGCCGCTGAATTTGCTGTGTAAGCGCTTATTGCTTCGCCGACGGACGCGTTGATGTTTGGCATAACTCTTATGATTCTGTTATCGTGAGAAAGCGCGTTTCTGATAAAGCTTACCGTTTTACCCGCTGCAATTGAAATAATAAGTGTGTTGCTGTCTTCAAGCGCTGTGTTGATTTTTTCAAGCACCTTGCCGAGAACGTTCGGCTTAACTGCGAGCACAACCGTTTCGCTTTTCTTCACAACGTCCTTTTCGCTCTCGCAGATATTTACACCGTATCTGTCCTTAAGCTTAAGAGCCGCCGGGGAGTAAACGTCAAAAACGTTTATTTCGTCAGCGCTGATAACCTCGCTTTCAACTATACCTTTTATAATAGCTGTCGCCATATTGCCGCAGCCGATAAAACCTAATGACATCTGAGCGCCCTCCATATATTTATAGATATATCTTAACACGAATCAGAGCAAATATCAATTGTTTTATCAGCCTTAAGACGAAGATATTTTTCCTTCGTTGCCTCTCCGCCCCTCAGGTGCCTCTGCGCCTTGTTTTCCTGAAGAACTGAGTTAACCTCCTTTGCAAGCGCGGGAGAGATTTCCCTGAGGCGTTTTGTAACGTCAATGTGCACCGTTGATTTGCTTATTGAAAAAACCTCCGCCGCCTGCCTTACAGTCGCTTTGTTTTCAGCTATATATTCGCCGAGTAATATACATCTGCTTTCAAAATTTTTATTCATATAAACTACTCCTTAAGTAATCTATATGAAAAAACCGCCCCGAATATGAGGCAGTTGTTTTATTTGATGAGCTTTAAAAATTCATTGTAGTCGCTTACGGTGTCGGCAGGTGAGTAGTGCTTGTCAGACAGAACAGCTAATACGCAGTCGTCTGAAAAGTCATAAAGCTTTTTCCATACCATCGGCGGGATGTAAAGCGCAGTCATTTCCTCGCTGAGCTCGAAAACCTTTTTTTCTTTTCCGTTATCGGTTTCAATTTTACAGCTTCCCGAGGTGTTGAATATTACCTCCGAGCAGTTGCTTGCGTGCTCGCCGCGCACTGCGCCCGCTTTTGCTTTGATAAAAAATACGCGGTTAATATCAAAAGGAATATCGCTTGCGCTCTCAACGGGAGTCAGAGTACCGCGGCTATCTGTAAAGCTTTTCAATTTTATTATTTTGCATTCGTTATTCATAATTTCTCCAAGAATTAATTGCATCAATTATATAATCCTGCTCGTCCTCCGTCATACCGTAGTAAGAGGGGAGGGACAGTATTTCATTGCAAAGGCTTTCGGTAATCGGAAAGTCTCCTTTTTTTACGCCGAAATGGCTTACGGCTTCATTGAGATAAAAAGGCTCGGGGTAATGAATTTGAGTAGAAATTCCGCGCTCGCTTAAATAGTCTTTTAAGGAGTTGCGGCTTTTTGTACGTATAACGTACTGATGCCAGGTGCACCTTGTATGTTCGTGCGGGGCGGGAAGGGTGATACAGTTATTTTTGATTTTACCCGTGTAGCGCGCTGCTATCCTTTCGCCGTCCTTTATATATTCTTCAAGGTGGCTTAATTTAACTCTTAACAGCGCGGCCTGAATTTCGTCAAGGCGTGAGTTAGCGCCGCTGATATAAAGCCCGCTGCATTTGCCGCCGTAATTTCTGAAATCGCGGATTTTTTTCGCAAGCTCTATATCGTTCAGTACAACAGCGCCGCCGTCGCCGAACGCGCCGAGATTTTTAGTCGGGTAAAATGAGAAGCAGCCTATGTCGCCGAGCGAGCCTGCCATTTTTCCCTTATACTGTGAGCCGTGAGCCTGCGCGCAGTCCTCAATCAGCTTTATGCCGTGCTTTTTGCAAAGGGCGATAATGCCGTCCATTTCAGGTACCAAGCCGTAAAGGTAGGTTACAATTACAGCCTTGGTCTTATCTGTGATGTGCTTTTCAATTTCGTCGGCGGTCATAAGAAAGCCGTCCTTCGGCTCGATGAAAACAGGTGTTGCACCGTTAACTGAAATTGCCTGCATATCGGCTATATACGTATTTGCCTGAACAATTATTTCGTCTCCCTTTGATATACCTAAAATGTTAATAGGAATCCACAGCGAGTCAAAACCGCTTGCAAGCGACACGCAGTATTTTGTGCCCGTAAATTCGGCGAACTCCTTTTCAAAGGCGTTAACCTCCTCGCCGAGAATAAAGCTGCCTTTATTCAGAACCTCAAGCGCTTTCTGTTCATATTCAGTTTTGAATTTGCCAAAGGCTCTGTCGAGTCGGTTTGCCTTGATTTCCATAATAGTTAAAACTCCTGAGCGATTTCAAACAGGGGATAATTTGTATTTCTTATAAATTTCTTTTTTATAATCGGCGTGTGATACGCCACAGCCGTCAGCGCAAGCTTTGATTTGCTAATAATGTTGTAGCTTGATTTACCTGCAGCCCGTGGCGTTCTTTTGTAGTAAATAACCGAGTATTTGATTCCGAGGTTGCACACAAGCGCAGGCAAAAAGAATTTTTCATCAGTGTGAGTAAGCAGCTTTTTAACAGCGTTTCTGCTCATAAGCCTGTAGTTTGAGTGATTATTTACAAGCCCTGTTTTAAACAGCTTCATCAGCGCGTAAAAGCCGCCGGACGTTATGCGCTCAAGCAGCGGGTCGTCATCTCTTGAGGAGCGTACGCCAAGCACCATATCAGCGCCGTTTTCAAATTCATTAAGCATTTCGTCAGCGGCGTTAATGTCGTCCTGCAGGTCGCTGTCGATTGTGATAACGCAATCGGCTCTGTCAACGCAGTAGGTCATACCCGCGATAAGCGCGTTCTGCTCGCCGCAGTTGCTTTTAAGAGCGATTCCGCAAAGCAGCTCTTCGCTTTCGCATATTTCCTTTATAACGCTTTTTGTGCTGTCTGTCGAGCAGTCGTCAATAAACAGCACTCTGCTGTCTTTGCTGATTTTGCCATTACTTATAAGCGTTTGTACTTTATTCCTGAATAACGGCGCGGTTACCGTTAAGGTGTCTGCGTCGTTATAGCAGGGAACAATAAAATATAAAACAGATTCCATATTATTGATTCTTGAATTTATTGATTTTAATAATATATCCGCCTTTACCCTTTGTTACCTCGCAGTCTGCAATACTCTGAACGGTCTCAATAGTGAACATATTATCGTTTCGCTTCTCTTCATTTACAAAGTAATAATAGGCATGGAAATTGATATAAATATAATCGGGCGTTTTTTCAGGGTGAAGCTCCCAGTATTTAAGCTGCCTTTGCGGAAAATCCGCTTCAATGTACCAGGGCGTATATGCCCCGCATTTCATATCTGCCGTAAGATACAGATTTGAAGCAAGATTTGCAATATAAAGGTTTCCGTTTGAATTATCTTCAATGAATTTTATATCTTCATGGTTGCCGTCGTATTCGTCCTTAATCAGCTGCGTTGTGTAAATGCCCTTCAATTCGCCGTAATCAATTTTCACATCAAGTACCGCGTTATTCATTTGTGTAGTAAAGTTTTCGCAAATGTGATTTGTTGTAGCCGAATACGTGTTAAAGCAATTCCACAAGAGGAATATGCCGAGCACGGCGCACACGCAGGTGGTATAAGGGCTTGAGAAAATGCTCTTTTTCTCATCGCCTCTTAATTCTTCAATGAGGTCTTTAATAATCAATATATCGCCGATATACGCTAAATTCATAAGTACGCCGATAGAAATATCCGAGAAGGCGTCCATACAAAGAGAGCCGAATAATCCCGTAAGCATAAACAGGAAATATTTTTTGTTAGGCTTTTCTGAAAGAATATAACATATTAAAGCAAAAATAAACGGCGGGATAGTGTATGCGCAGTAGTATATTACAATTCCTATTTCATCTGTTCGAAGCTTTGCAACGGAAACTACTATGAGCGAAGCGATAAGAACTACCGTTGATACAATAAGAATAATATCTCTCAAACGAGTATTTTTCTTTTTGGAAAATTTGTAAACAAACGCAAGAATAATAAGAATAATCGAAAAAACAGCGCCGAAATAGCCGTAAAGACCTGCAACATATAAAATCTTAAGGAAGATGAATTTATATACGTTTCCTCCTGTTGTAAGGTCGTATTCGCTGTTATCAAGAAAATGCGGCATAACCGCAAATATATCCTTGTATCCGACCTTTACGCCGAGGAAAACAAACAGTATAACCGCTAAGACAGCTGCAGCAGCCGTCATAATAAGCCAGGTGCGAACGCCAAACACATAATCGCAGCTTTCCTTATTTGCCTTTTTGCTCTTAAAAAATCTGATAAATACAATTGCAGTGTAAAGAATAAAAAGGAAAATCAGAGCAGGCTGAATAAGAACAACGCACCCGAGAATAATTCCGAGAAATAGAAGCTTTAACGCCGATACTTTCTTTTCTGCCAAAAACAGAGTAAGCGTAATTATTATCAACCCGTGGGCGGGCATTGTGTGGTAGTTTAAGGTGTAAACGGCAAATGACGTATAAGAGCCGAAAAGCAGAGCCACTATTAAGCCGTACCATTTATAGCTCCTCAGCTTGTAATAAATGAAAGCGTAGATTATAAAGTGAACACAGATATAAAGCAAACGCGAAAAAAGTATTACTCCGTCAAACGAGCCGTTTATTTTCAGATATAATTTAACCGGAATATAAAGGAACAGCGACGCCATCTGAGAAAAATGCCATTCGTCAACAATCACTCTGTCGCCCTGCATAATACGCTTTACAATTTCAATATAAAAGCTTTCGTCAACGTATCCTGCTCCGTAATGAACGCGCCGGAAAAACCAGCCGAACATCAGTATACCTGCTGCTATGGCTGCTATGTCGCAATAATTTATTCGTCTTTTCAGCGCCTTTTCTTCCATAAAATACCAATCCGTAAAAATAGTTATAAACCGCCTCTTACGAGGCGGCTTGCTTATTAATCGTTATTGTCAGCCTCGGTGCTTTCTTCCTTATTTTCGTCTCCGGGGTGCTCTTGTTTAGCTTCTTCAACAATGTCTGATAACGCTTCCTCATATCTCTTGAGGTTGAAATGGCTTGCGCGGGTGTAAACCGTTGTAACCATTTCATCCTTATCAGGCTCCTTGCCGTTATACTCAACAAGGGTCAGCTTAAGCGTTTTATCGTGAATGCTGAATTTGTAAACAACGTTTGCGTTGGAATTATAGTCAAGAAGAGTGATTTTGTTACCGTCAATGCGGTAGTCCTTTGAGGTGGTGATTTTATCGGTTACATGATAATCATATGTGCCGTCGTCATAAAATTCATAACCCGTAATCTTTTTCTCATCCTGCCATTTTCCGATAATCTGCTTTGTGTCAGGCGTGAAAATATCGTTAACAGCCTTGAAAGGCGATTCATTATTTACGCCTGAGAAAATACCGAGCGGAATAAGAACAACAACCAAAACCGTAACGATTACAGTTATAATTATTGTCTGAGTTTTAGATAATTCCTTTAAATTAATCTTTTTCATCTTATTTCAATCCCTTTTTAATAAGTAAGTTATTGATTTTATCTGAGGAATCAAGAAGAGAGGATACCGAAAGGTCATGATTTATCGTGTCAATAAAGTATGCAAGATATTTTGAAAGCTCAACGCTCTCATACCAATCGCGCGAAAGAAGCTCAGGCGACTGATAAACGCCGTTTGTGGTAAACACTCTTTCAATAATTCCGTCAGCGTACGCCTTGTCAAATACGTCAAGTCCGTTGCAGAAAAGGCCGAAGGAGCAGCAAACAATGATTCTGTTAGCGCCGAGCTCCTTGAGTTTCCTTGCAACGTCGAGCATGGAATCACCTGAGGAAATCATATCGTCAACAATGATGATGTCCTTTCCGACAACGCTCTCGCCGAGGTACTGATGGTCAACAATCGGGTTTCTTCCGTCAACTACTCTTGTGTAGTCGCGTCTTTTATAGAACATACCAAGATTTACGCCAAGCTGAGTAGCAAAGAAAATTGCTCTGTGAAGCGCGCCCTCGTCTGGGGAGATTATAAGAAGATGCTCGGGGTCAACCTTAAGCCCTTCAACATCGTTTACGATAGCCTTAATCTGCTGATATGCAGGCATAACGTTTTCAAAGGACTTGTGGGGTATAGCGTTCTGAACTCTCTTGTCATGCGCGTCAATGGTGATAATGTTATCAACGCCAAGCCTTGTGAGCTCCTGGAGCGCCATTGCGCAGTCAAGCGATTCGCGGGAATTGCGCTTGTGCTGTCTGCCCTCATAGAGCATAGGCATAATAACGTTGATTCTCTTTGCCTTGCTTGA
>CAMOWP010000060.1 GCA_946628455.1 uncultured Clostridia bacterium
TTCCAAATACAGCAAGAAGCGGTTTTCTTTGCTTTTTTATTACGTCAACTATCCTTTTGATATTTCGAGAGTAACGGAACATTTTAAAGCTTCTGAATACTTTAAATGTCCATATCATTCGTATGGTTCTCAATGCCTTAAAGCCACTGCTAATCGGAACAAATGACGGCAGAATTGTTAAAAGGTCAATAAGAGCCATAGGCGTAAACGGATATAACAAAAATGATGCGTTTCCCTTTTTTAGGCTTTCACGAGCAGTAATCAACCTCAAAATGTAATCAAGTATGAAAAACGAAACCGTAATCTTATCAATGATATTGAATATTGGAAGGCTTTGTTTACTTACAAGTGGTACCATACTTGCAACAATACATACAAGCATAAACCAGTTATAAATATTGTCAATTAATGTTGAACTGTCATCATTAAAAAGAATGTAAATTTTCTTAGTCATTTTTACTCCTTGATTGTAAAATATTTCTTGTCAAGTATGCCGATTGCGATTATTGTAACCGTGAAGCCGATTGCTCCGCCCACTGTTACATCGCTCAGATAGTGCGCGCCCATAACCAGCCTTGTGTACGCAACAATGCTTGTGTAAATAAGCGGAAGCGCAAAGCAGAGGTATCTTCTTTTTGCCCATTTCGGGGAAACGAAGGGGAGCGCCATCATAAGGTAGCTCATTGCCGCGCCTGCTGTGTGGCCGGAGGGGAAGGAGCGGTTGCCCGTAACGCCGTTAATTATATACCAGGCTGTAAATCTGTCGTAAGAGCCGTCCTTAATCAAATCTCTGAAACGGACTCTGCCCCAGAGCACCTTTGAGATTTCAATAAGCCCGAGCTGAGCAAACATAACGATAATACCTGCGACTGACAGGATGATAAACGCTTTTTTCAGGTTATCGTCAACCTTGATGAACTGACCGATGTAAAGCGCAAGCAGGGCAATTCCCAAGCCGAAAATAAGCCCGAAAGCTATGTTGTATCTTTCAAGGAAAAGGTAGTGCGCGATATGGTAACCGAGGTAAGCCGAGCCGCCCAAATCAACTATTAGCCCGAAAATTTTCAGCGCCGTTTTTTCTGCAAGGTAAAAAATCAGAACTCCCGCAAAGGTGCAAATCAGCCTGCAGGGCATTTCTCCCGTTGCTTCAAACCAGATTGAAAATGCGTCGTCGGGGTTGTTGAGAAAGATGTCAAGCTTAAGGTCAATAAAACTTGCCGTTATCAGCGAAGCCGCTGAAAGAATGTAAAAAATGATTATGTACGGTCTGTATTTTTTCAGCATACGAACACTCCTTTAACATTTTCTTTTATCATTATACAAAATTGTATAACAAATTTCAATATTCTTGATTTATCAGACGCTATATGCTATAATACTACAAATATTTAATTATTAGTTTGGAGCACTATGTATGTCGGGTTGCATAATCAGAGTTGAAAAGCTGAATACAAAAGGCGCGAAGCTGTTCGTTGACGGAACGCTTTTCAGCGGCTCTCTCGGGAATAACATACCGCGGCTCAAAGCGGTGTTCCGCGTTGAGGACAGAACAAGGCGAATCCCGATTCCCGTTATTGAGGAGGGCGAGGGGTATCTTAAATTCGGGCACGTCTACCTCCTCGATAAGCTGTTCTTTAACTATAAAAATAAAAGCGACGTCAGGCTGGAATTTGAGCTCTGGCTCGGAGACAGCAGAATTGATGTAGAAAGCGTTGAGTGCGCCTGCCCGCTCCCGTCAGGTATTACAGCCGATGCCTCGGGTCTGACCGTTTCAAAAAAAATAGCAGGCAAAAAAACATATATAAATATTTTTGAGCTTGATTTGCGCTCGGCTGTCAAAAGAGTTGTTTACACACCGATGGTAATGGCTCTCGGAGTGTATTTCGGAATATATAAAAAGCTTCACCCCGTAAAGAAAAACAGAGTAACCTTTATGAGCGGACGGCGCACAGAACTCGGCGGAAATATGGAATTCGTCTGGAACGAGCTTAAGGACTGTGATGAAATAGAGCTTAAAACGCTGTTCTTCGCGCAGACAAGTATGATGAAAATGGTGAAGGTGCTTGCAAAATTCCTGAAGCTTTATTCAACCTCAAGGGTAGTTGTTGTTGACGATTTCTTCAGGCTTCTCAACACCTTTAAGCGCCAGGAGGATACAAGAATTATCCAGCTCTGGCACGCGTGCGGAGCGTTCAAAACCTTCGGCTATACAAGGCTCGGCAAGCCGGGCGGCCCCCACCAGTACGATAAAAACCACCGTATGTACGATTACGCGATAGTAAGCTCTCAGGAAATTGCGCGCCACTACGCGGAGGGCTTCGGTATCAGCGACAGCGCGGTAATCGCAACGGGTATTCCGCGAACGGATATCTTCTTTGACGAAAATTATAAAAGCAGCGTAACAAAGCGGCTCTATGAAAAATATCCCGCCCTCAGGGATAAAAAGGTGCTTCTTTTTGCGCCTACCTTCAGAGGCAACGGTCAGGTAACCGCTTATTATGAAATTGACAAAATAGATATTAACGCGCTTAAGAGAAAGCTCGGGGATGACTGGGCAATAATAATAAAGCTTCATCCGTTTTGCAGGGAACGTTTCAGCATTGACAGCGGGCTTTCCGATTCCGTTATCGACCTTTCCGACGAGGACGAGCTTAACGACCTTCTGTTTATAACGGATTTGCTTGTAACGGATTATTCAAGCTGTATTTTTGAGGCGTCTCTTCTCAATATACCTATGGTGTTTTACGTTTTCGATTTAGAGGAGTATATAAGAGACAGAGATTTTTATTATGAATTTGAAGGCTTTGCGCCCGGTAAAATAGTCAAAACTCAGGAGGCGCTTTTTGAATGTATCGAAAAGGGCGATTTTGAGCAGGATAAAATCAGCGGCTTTAAAACCAAATTTTTTGACAGCACGGACGGCAAATCGTCTGTTCGTGTTGCAGATAAAATTAAAAGCATTGTCAGAGGTGAAATATGAGCGATAAGCATTATCATAATTATTACAGGGAATACAGAGGCGAAACAGTAGCAGAGGAAGCTTCCGCTGCCTTTATGATGAAAAAGGGTATCCTTGAAAGCTATGAAAAGCTCACAAAGGCTATCAACAGACATATAAAGAGAGCGGGCAACAGAAGGTTTACAAACAAGCTGCTTGACAAGCGTATTCCGCGCGTTTACAAGGCTGCCGCAAAACAGCCTGTTGACGAAAAGAAAATCGTTTTTGTTGAGATAAGGCACCCTCATATCACAAACAGCTTTGAGGTCATTTTTGACGAGCTGATTAATAATTACGATTACAACATTCACCCTCATTTTCTCCTTAACAGCAATACGGTCCGCGCCGATTACGCAAAGCGCGTTCTCAATGCAGTTGAGGATATTGCAACGGCTAAGTACGTTTTTCTCAACGAGGGCTCAAACGCTATTTCCGCAATTCCGCTCAGACCCGAAACAAAGGTTATTCAGCTCTGGCACGGCTGCGGCGCCTTCAAGCGCTTCGGCTTTTCAACTGCGGACCTTATTTTCGGCGCTTCGCGTAAGGAGCAGCTCAAGCACCCGTTCAACAAAAACTATTCTCTTGTAACCGTAAGCTCACCCGAGGTTGTATGGGCTTATAAAGAGGCGATGAATATGCCTGAGGAAAGCGAGATTGTTCAGCCCACGGGCTCATCGAGAACGGATATTTTCTTTGATGATGAATATAAGCAAAACGCTTTTAATAACGTATATAATCTCATCCCGCAGGCAAAGGGCAAAAAGATAATTCTTTATGCTCCCACTTTCAGGGGAAGAGTTGCAAGGGCAACTACTCCCGACAGGCTCAATATTTCAATGTTTTATGAGGAGTTCAGGGATGATTACGTTCTCCTTTTCAAGCATCACCCCGTTGTTAAGGTAAGACCCTTCATTGAGGAAAAATACAGGGATTTCGCCTTCGACGTAACTGACACTCTTTCAATCGAGGATTTAATTATAACCTCCGATTTCTGCATTTCGGACTATTCCTCTCTTGTATTTGAGTACAGCTTATTTGAAAAGCCGCTCATCTTCTTTGCGTATGACCTTGACAGCTATTTTGACTGGCGAGGCTTCTACTATGATTACGACGAGCTTGCCCCGGGTCCCGTATGCAAAACGAACTTTGAAATGATTGATTATATCAAGAACATTGACACCCGTTTTGATAAGCAGGCGGTTCAGGAATTCAAATATAAATTTATGCGCTCGTGCGACGGTAACGCAACCAAGCGTATTCTGGAATCAATGTTTGACGACCTTGAGGCGCACAGAAAGCCCTGCGAAAAGTTTGAGCATTTTTATGACGTGCCTAAGGTGCAGAGCAGCTCAATGCCTTATTTCAGGATGGTTAAGTACATCAGGGAGGAAAAGGAATACGCCGAGGGCGTTTATGCCGACGCAATTAAGCTTCCCATTGAAAAGGGAAGCATAGTAGCGTTTGATATCCATTCCCGTGAGATTGAATACGTTTTGAACTCGCTCGGCAACCGCAGGATGTCAGTGGTTAAAATCGGCGATAATTTCGACGAGGTTATTAAAAAGATTGCAACTGCAAATTATATTCTTATAGACCAGGTTAACCCGCTTATCGATTCTCTTGATATAAGGGAAGAAACAAAGGTTATCCTTATGCCGCCTGACGCGTTCCCTCTCACGGCGTTCGGCAAGGTTACAAAGGAATACCGCTCAGGCCTTAAGCGCGAGCAGTATGAGCTTGCTCCGCTTTATTCAAGCGTTGACGCGGTTGTTTGTCCGTCTGAGGAAACTGCGAAGATTTATAAGGACGCAGTCGGCGAGGAGGTTGAAACAATCATCGCGGGCGACGTTAAGAGCGATATCTTCTTCAAACCTCAGCTCAAGGGCGAGCTTCTTGCAAAGCTTTACGAAACCTGCCCTCAGCTTGAAGGCAAGCGCATTATCGCGTTCATCGGAAAAGAGTTTGACCGTAACTTTGACGATTCAATGATTTACGAATATCTTTCAAGGGAGTATGCGTTCCTTGAATACTATGACCAGTGCGATATCAGGCTGTATGATGAAGAAAAGCTTGCTCTCAACTATGCTCAGGATTCAATAGTTGATGTCAGCCTTCTTTTCACAAAGTATGAGCTTATAACTATTTCGGATATAATCGTCGGCGGCTTTGAATCCCCGATTTATACCGCAATGGTAACAGGCAAGCCCGTAATTATCTATTCAAAGGATATCAACAGCGAGCTTCTCAGCGCTGAAACCTTTGTTGATATAAAGGCAAACAGCCCGACCCCGATTTGCAGCGACCTTGACCAGGTAATTGCAATAATCAGAAATATTTATAAATTCAATTTTGACAAATATGACGAGCTTAAAGAAACCTACCTTAAAATGTGCGACGGCAAAAGCGCAAAAAGGCTTATCGGCAAGCTTATGTAAAGCATTTTAAACTAAGTAAATTTTAAAAAGGAGATATAATTCTATGGTTTACGGTGTGATTTTAGCAGGCGGAATCGGCTCCCGTATGGGAGGGGACAAGCCTAAGCAGTATCTTAACGTTAAGGGCAAGCCTATTATCGTTTACACAATTGAGAAGTTCTTTTCAACTCCTCAGTTTGAAAAGGTTATTGTTCTCTGCCCTAAGCAGTGGGTTGAGCATACTAAGAACTTAATTGAAAAGCATATCGCTCCTGCAGCAGGCAAGGTTGCAGTTATCCAGGGCGGCGAAACAAGAAACGAAACTATTATGAACGCAATCAGATTCATCGAGGAGGAGGGTAACCTTAACGATGATACTATTATCGTAACTCACGACAGCGTTCGGCCCTTCGTTACTCACAGAATTATTGAAGAGAATATCGAAGCTGCCAAGAAATTCGGCGCTTGCGATACTGTTATTCCCGCAACTGATACTATCGTTGAGGCGCTTGATAATACTGTTATCAGCAACATTCCCGACAGGTCAAAAATGTACCAGGGTCAGACTCCGCAGTCCTTCAACGCAAAGAAGCTCAAGGATATGTACAACGCTCTTACAGACGAGGAGAAGGCAATTCTTACCGATGCCGCAAAAATCTTTGTTATGAAGGGCGAAAAGGTTGCTCTTGTTCAGGGAGAGGATTTCAATATGAAGATTACCTTCCCTTATGACCTTCGTGTAGCTAAGTCACTTTTGGAGGAAGATACAGATGATTAATACAGTTTATCGTTTAGTTGCACCGAGACGCTTTGAAATAGCCTTTGAGGATATTGAGCTCTTCGGCGATGAGGCGATTGTAAGACCTACTAACCTTTCAATCTGTAACGCTGATATGAGGTATTATCTCGGAACGCGTGACGCAAAGGTGCTTGCAGAAAAGCTTCCTATGGCGCTTATCCACGAGGGCATAGGCGAGGTCGTTTTTGACCCTACTGATACCTTCAAGGCAGGCGACCTCGTTGTTATGGTTCCCAACTGCCCGACAGAGGAGGACGAATATATAGCTGAAAACTATCTTCGTTCATCAAAGTTCTGCGGCTCCTCAATGGACGGTCTCCTTCAGGAATTTGTTCCGATTTCACCGAAGAGGCTCGTGCGCCTTCCCGATGATATAGACAGAAACGTTGCAGCGTTTACAGAGATTGTTTCGGTTTCCGTTCACGCCATTGACCGTTTTGATAAAATCTCTCACAAAAGACGCGATGTTATCGGCGTTTGGGGAGACGGTAACCTCGGTTACATCACCTCGCTCTTCCTTAAGTACACCTTCCCCGAGAGCAAAATTGTTGTTTTCGGAACAGTAAGGGAAAAGCTTGCCGATTTCACCTTTGCAGATGAAACTTACCTTGTTAACGAGGTGCCCGAAGGCTTTACTATGGACCACGCCTTTGAGTGCGTAGGCGGAAACGGAAGCCCGATTGCCATTGAGCAGATTATCGGCCTCATCAAGCCTGAGGCAACAATCTCAATCCTCGGCGTATCGGAATATCCCGTTCCCATTAACACAAGAATGATTCTTGAAAAGGGGCTTCGCGTATTCGGCTCCTCGCGTTCAGGCGTTGCGGATTTTCAGCGCACTGTTGATATGTACGTTGAGCACCCCGAAATAATTGATTATCTCGGAAACCTTGTAAGCTCTGTTAACGTTGTAAGACGTACGGCAGATATTAAGGAAGCCTTTGAAAAGGATACAAAAAAGGCGTTCGGAAAAACAATAATGAAATGGGAAGAATAACCCGAAAGAAAATGGCTTTCTCGTTTGAGAAAGCCATTCTTTTATGTTAACTTTTAGCTTTTGATTTGTTTCGGTTTCCATATTTTGCCTGAAAGCTTTGCAAAGAGTATATCGTAAATCTCAGCCATTGCGCAGGTTATTGCAAAGGTGAGGATAACGAAAACGTATCTGTGGCTGTGAGATAATCCGAAATGGTCCATAATAATCATCGGGATTCTCTGAAGGATATATATGCTGAAAATGTGGTCTCCGAACCAGTTTAAAATATTGCTGTTGATGTTAACCTTCATTGTTAAAACAACTGCTGCCGCAACGAACATAAAGCCGTATGGGAAATACCATATGCCGTGCTTTGTGCTGAGATACTTTGTTGCAACGTAAAGCACAGTAACGCCCATAACCGCTAAAAGATAAGTAACGTCGTTTTTCATAACGAGCTTTTCTATAATATCCTTGAAATATGAGTACCAGAAGCCGAGAGGGAAGAGCAGCGCCGTGTTCCACCACCAGCTCTCCTTGCCTACCTTGATAAGAATATAAACAAACAAAGCGGTAAGCGCAGTAAATAATATGATGTTAATTATATAAAGCTTTTTGTTTTTGATGAGCTTGATAAAGGAGAACGAAATAAAGGTGAGTATATAAAGAACAAGCGTAACAAAAATGTACCAGCTTGAGTTTCCGAGCCCGTCCCACGCGATAAGTGAAAAGATAACCTGCTTAACCGTTATAGTTTTCTTAAGCGCAAGCGCGAGAATCAAAAACAAAACGACTGCAATATCATAATTAAGAAGCAGGCTCGGGAAGCGCTTTGTTGCGATTGATTTTATGTAGGTGAATTCTCTTTTCTTAATCTGCTCCATAATTCCGTAGCCCGAGTAGAAAAGGAAAAGCGCAACAACCATCTGTCCTAAGTGATTCTGAACGTTTAGATAAGCTTTATCCAAAAAGCCGCCCATATCGTCCATAAAATATCCCTTTGCGTGGCTTAAAACAATGAGGAAAACAAAGATTCCTTTCATTGAAGCAATGCCGTTTTTTGAAATGTATTCTTTGTTGAATTCATTGGGCTTGCTCACTGTTGAAGAGCCCGCAATTATCATCATAAGAATAAGAATAAATGCAAACATATAATCACTCCTTCCAGAGCATTATAGCATAATTTTAAATGTATGTAAATTATTCTTTTCTCTTGACACCTGCCTTTTATTGTGATACCTTACTTTATGAAAAAATTTTGAGGTGAATAGCTATGAATTTTAAAAGAAAAGATAAAAGAATCCCCGTTTCGCTTATCACGGGATACCTCGGCGCAGGCAAGACCACCGTTCTTAACCACGTGCTTGCAAACCAGGAGGGTTATAAGGTAGCTGTTATCGTTAACGATATCGGCGAGGTTAACATTGACGCGTCACTTATCGCCAAGGGCGGAAACGTAACTCAGAAGGACGATAACCTCGTTCCGCTTTCAAACGGCTGTATCTGCTGTACACTTAAGGTTGACCTTATGAATCAGATTATCGACCTTGCAAAGTCAGGCAAGTTTGACTATATTCTTATCGAAGCCTCAGGCATCTGCGAGCCGGGCCCGATTGCAGGCTCAATCTGTATGCTTGACGGAACCGACAAATCCTTCAAAATGCCTGCAGTTGCTTATCTTGACAACGTTACAACGGTTGTTGACGCAAAGCGAATGGCTGATGAATTCGGCTCAGGCGCTTCGCTTCTCAACGAAAATCTTGACGAAGAGGATATCGAAAACCTTCTTATTCAGCAGATTGAATACTGCACAACTATCATCCTTAACAAGATTGACGACGTTAACGAGAAAGAGAAGGCAGACGTTCTTGACGTTATCAGAGCGCTTCAGCCGAAGGCTAAGATTATTGAAACAAACTACGGCAAGGTAGACGTTTCAGAGGTGCTTTCAACAGGCAGATTTGATTACGAAAAGATTATCAACAGCGCAGGCTGGGTTCAGGCTATGGAGCTTGAGGGCGAAAATAGCGAGACTCTTGAAAAAGAGGAGCACCACCACGATGAGCACCACCATCACCACGACCACGACGACGAGCACGAGCACCATCACCACGACGACGAGCATGAGCATGAGCATCACCACGACCACGACGAAGAAGAGCACGGCCACCACGGTCATCATCACCATCACCATCATCACCACGATGAGGGTGAGGCTGAGGAATACGGAATTTCAACCTTCGTTTATCAGAACGTAAAGCCCTTCAGCAAAACTAAGTTTGAGGATTACATTTCAGATAATTTCCCTAAGGAAATCATCCGCGCAAAGGGGCTTTTCTGGATTGCTGAGGACCCTGACACCGCCTATGTTTTTGAGCAGAGCGGAAAGCAGAAAACTGCAGTGGATGACGGCCCGTGGATTGCCGCTTTCCCTGAAAAGGACAGAAAGCAGGTGCTTGCGATGAATCCCGATATCGCGGAAACCTGGCACCCGATTTACGGCGACAGAATGAACAAGCTCGTTTTCATCGGAAGAAATATGCCCAAAGAGGAAATCATCAAAGCCCTCGATTCCTGCATCTCCGACGACGCACAGTAAAAATGAAAGACACCCGCGGCGTGTCCGTCATAAAGAAGTTAAGCAGGTAACGATTAGTACGTTACCTGCTTTTTATAATAGGTTGATATACAAATAATTACAACAATTAATTCAGAAACTGCCGCACTGTACCACACTGCAGCTATACCAAATATGTAATAGCCTGTCATAACAATTATTGCCCGAATAATTAAAGCTCTTAACAACGAAAGAATTGCACTTGTTTTTGCGTCGTTTATCGCTGTAAAATATGAAATAATGACAACATTTATGGGCGTAAATACTAATGACGGTATATAAGTTCTGCCAATTGTCCAACTGAGCGCAGCGTTTTCAGCGTGAAACAGGTCAATTAAACCTGAATGGAATATTGCAAACAATATTGAAACAATCACCGA
>CAMOWP010000061.1 GCA_946628455.1 uncultured Clostridia bacterium
CGAATCGCTGTCCGTTTTCCAGCTGTATGTTTTATTAGTTTTAAGATTGCTTCCGAAGGCGGAGCCGGTGTAAACGTTGATTCGCTTCGCGCCTTCCTGAATGAATTTTGAATAATTTCCGAGGCACCATAGCCTCTTTGACGGCTGAATATTGTCATGGCTCGTTGAGCTGATGTAAATGAGGCTGTCAGGGTAAACTCCCTTGCCGCAAGCCGTCCACCAGTCCCACTCCCTTGCGTTCATAATCGTCATATCCTGATAGATAATGTCAGCAAGCGCAAGGCCGTAGTCAATCGTCATACCGTTTGTGTTTCCGCCCTCTGCCTGGATGTGACCTAAAACGCCCGTTGAAGCGTCCGTATTCATCTGGCAGTATTCCGTTGAGCGGTATTTCTGGCCAAAGTATTTTCCCCTGAGGTTGCCGGCTGCCGTTTCTCTGTCAGCAGTGCTTGCCCAGTAGGAGTGACCCGAAACGGTGTCAACGTAACCGCGGATATTTCGGTTATTGTCGTTATAATCATTGCCGCTCTGCCAGCCGCCAACCTCAACAAGAGCATCCTCTGACGAGAAGCACTGATGAAGGAATCTGTCCCACCACCAGTTGTGATTGAGCTGACCGCTCTCCCACACCTCAAGCTCACAGCTTCCGTTAAGCTTTGAGCTGCTTTGAAGCGCGGGCACCATATAATCGTTGTAAAACCATCTTGCCGAGGTGTCGCTGAAATGGCAACCCTCCTGATTTGAGGATTGCGTGCCGTCGCCGTTATACCAGCCTGACCAATCCCATTCGGGCTCGTTAATCGGAGAAACAGAGCTTACGTTATAGCCCTCGTCCTTGAAATGCTCGGCGCAGGTAACAATGTAATTTGCAAAATCCTGATACCTTGAAGAATCAAGGTTTTCCGTTCCCGAAACGTTTCCGTTTGAATCCGTCTGGAGCGCGCCGTAGGTCTTGCCGTTTTTGGTCATAAAATACGGCGCGGAGTTTGCAAAGAGCGTGAGCTTTAAATCGGGATTCAGCCTCCGGGCAATTCTCAGGCAGTTCATTGCGCCCTCGTCGTTATTCCAGTTATATGTTCCGTCGCTGAGCATAAAGCAGTGCGTTCTCGCATCCTCAACGTAAAGCGAGTAATCCTTCTGGTCCTCGCTTCCTGCGCCGAGGTTGTAGCGGTAGATGTTGAGGCCTATGCCGTCTTCTTTCGAGTAAAGCATAGTCATTATATCTTCGGCATTCTCCCAGTTACCGACATACTGTGACCACCATGCCGCGGAAGCTCCGAAGCCGTCAACGGTCTGATACTGAGTTCCCGTTTCAATTGTGGTTTCCCTGTTTGTCAGGTCCGTGCTTCTGAGCGCCCTTTCAATTCTTACAAGGTCTTTAGCGTTAACAACGCCGTTGTTGTCAAGGTCAACCCTGCCGTCAAAGTTAAACTGATTGAATCTTGTATCACCTGCCGTAACGCTTACAGCGCCTCTGAAACGGTTGTAAACGTCAAGCGTGCTCTCTTTGATGTCAACACTGTCGCAGCGCTCGCAGCTGTAGGTCAGCGTTGCGCCGTCAGCCTCTGTGAAATGATAAATGTGGCCGAGCGCGGGAACGAAATCCGATTTAACGTCCTCAACGTCGCAAAACGGGCAGGTGTATCTTTCGTATCCTTCCTCTGTGCAGGTGGGAGCGTAGTGAAGGTGAGCGTATGCGTGCTCATTGTTGAGGCACCAGTATTTCCAGTTGTAGCCCGCGTTCTGATAATCTCTTACCCATTCGTAAACGCCTGTGCTTTTTCCGCCCGGTCCGAAAAACTGAGCCCATCCGCCTTCGCCGTTGCCGAAAGCCTCCTCGCCGATTTCAACCTGCTCGCTGAAAATCTTTACGTAGTTGAAGCCCGTGTTGAAAAATGCGTGTTCGTCAATATATCTTGTGTTCGCGGGGAGGTCAATCCAGAAGGTCGTGCCTGAGCAGTTGCTGAACGCGTAGGGGTAGATGTGAAGCTCGGCGTCTCCGCCACGGAATCTTATCTGGTCAATTTTAACATCATTTGCAAAAGCGTAGTTCCAGATAGCGGCGAGCATAGTGTCAAACTCAACGCTGCCAAGGCTTGTGCACTCGGCAAAGGCACCCCATCCTATTGCATAAACATTGGTAAAATCAACCGCTTTTATCGCTTCCCGTCCCTGAAACGCGGTAGTTGAAATTGATGTTTTAGCGTCAGTACCGCTGAAATCAACCGTGTTTATTATGTCTGAAAAATTCTGCCACGGCTGACTGCCGTTATTGTAGCTTATCATATCTCCCGAGCCCGTAAAGCTCAGCTTATTGTTGTCAAAATCAAAGTGCCAGGTGAGCTTGTCTGATGAATAAGTGTTTTCAGAGCATATTCCGTTGAGCTGATTAGTTCTGTAAACCGTGTAGCCGGATGCTGAATTAACCGCGGTATTGTCCGTAATCACAGCCTTAAGCGCAGAGCAGCCGCTGAAGGTGTTAGCCTCAAAGCCTGTGTAATTGTTTCCCATTTTAACAACGGCAAGCGCAGAGCAGTTCTCGAAGAAATAATCGGGAACGTTGCCCGTAGTCCACCACTTATCTCCGAGCGAAGCCTTTTTCAGCGCGGTGCAGTTTTTGAATACGGCAGAGTACATCCAGTTTGCCTGGCTCGGAAGGGAAATGCTCTCAAGCGAGGTGCAGCTTTCAAACGCGTTGTTTCCGATTGTGTCAACCGTTCCGAAGCTTATCTCCGCTAAATTAGTACAGTCCGCAAACGCATACGCGCCGATATTAATAACTCCGTTTTCAATAACAAGCTTTTTTATCTGCTCTCTGTAATTGTACCACGCAGGGCGTGAAGCTCCGTTATTTACGAAGTCCTCCATGCGCTGTCCGTCGCCGCTTAGCGAGAGCGTTCCGTTGCTGTCAAGAGCCCAGTTAATTGTGTATCCCTCTGCTCCGCAGGTGCCCGACGCCGCAGTATCAGCCTTCGCGATTATTCCGAGCGGGAAAACGCTGACAAAAATCAGAGTCAGGTTGATAAATAACGATATAAATTTTTTCATAAAATCACTCCGCAAGTTTGCTACCTGTTTTTTTCGTAAATTATTTTGAGTCCGTTAATTAAGAGGTCATTGTCGATGATAACATCGTGAGTGCAGTTTTTTGCTATCGGTACGCCGAGGCCGCCCGTTATAACAACAGTTGTCTTCTCGCCGATTTCGTTTTCAATTCTGTCAATAAAGCCGTCAAGCATAGCGGCGGTTCCTATAACCGCGCCTGATTTCATGCTGTCAATTGAATTCGTTCCAATAACCCTTTTCGGCGCGCTTATATCAATCTGCGGCAGCAGAGCTGTTCCCGTTGCAAGCGCGTTAAGCGAGGTTTTGACGCCCGTTGTAATAATGCCGCCGAGGAAATTTCCGTCTCTGTCAAGAACAGAGCCCGTCGTGGCTGTTCCGAGGTCAAAGATGATAAGCGGGCATGGGTATTTTTCCTTAGCTGCAACAGCGCCCACTACAAGGTCTGCGCCGAGCTGAGCGGGGTCGTCAATCTTAATTGAAAGCCCTGTCTTAACCCCCGGGCCTACAACGAGCGCAGATATTCCCGTTATTATTTTTATAGCTTTTTTCAGAGTTCCTATAAGCGCGGGAACAACGCTTGAAATAATCGCTCCGTCAATATCGAGCGCGTTGTGCAGGCTCAGAAATGCATGGAGCTTCATAGCGTATTCCTCGTCGGTCTGCTGAATGTTGGTTGAAAGCCTGCCCGAGGTTACAAGCTCATCTCCGTCGAGCACACCGAGAACGATATTTGAGTTTCCAACGTCAATTGCAAGAAGCATATTTTCTCCCTTTATCTTGAAATTCTGTAAATTTTAACTGCGTGCTTCGGAACGGAAACAGAAATTGTGTCGTGTCTTATTCTGTCTCCCGAGAAGAGGTCGTGTATTTCGTAGCCTGTTCCGGAGCGCTCAAAGCTGAGGTATTTGTCATCCTTGAGCGTGTCAATGCTGAATTCAATAGGCTTCGGCTTACCGCCCTTGTTGAAGAAGCATAACGCTGTGTCGCCGTTTGCAAGCGGACGCGCAAGAATATCAATGCTGCCCTGCTTGCCAACTCTCTTAGCAGGCTTAACAAGCGGGTCCTGGTCGATTAAAATAAGGCTCTTGTTTGTGAGTATGTCAAGTATAACGGCACTCTTCTTGCTTCCGTCAAGAAGCAGCCTTATATCGTTTCCTAAAACAAGCGGAGCCGCCATCATACACCATAGCGCAAAGTGCGCCTTGTTCTCCTCAACCGTGAGCTTGCCGTTTCCTACCTCAAGCATATCGGGGTCGTTAACGTGACCCGGGGAAGCGTGTTTGTAAAGCTTGATTGTCTTGTTGTAAATTGAAACTATGCTGCTCCATTTCGGGAATATGTCCATTGTTGTGCGCCACATATTTCCCGCCTTAACGCCCCAGTTCCACGGGTGAGCAAAGCCCCATTCGCAGATTGAATACGTAATCGGCTTTTCCTCGCTTCTTGTGTACTGCGCCCATGCTCTGGTCGCCTCCTTAAGAGCGTCGCCCATACGCTTGTAGCAGGTATATGACGAGTCAGCCATTGAAACAATCGGGTTCTGAAGCAGAATCGTGTTCTCTCCCGTTTTGAGCATAATTTCAAGCTGAAGCCTTGCCTCCGGAGTGAAGGAACGTCCTGCAGGGAAATGAGCTTCGTAAAGATGTCCGTTAACAATAACCTGAAGATACTGCTTTGAGTTCAGGAGATTCTTATGGTTATGAATAGTCATAACGTATTCTCCGCCCTCGGCAATGTCAACGGTAAAGGTTGCGGTGCCCGCACCGTGGTTGAGGTAGCCGATACCCTTCTTCGTTTCAAGGTCCTTGCAGTCTACAACCCTTGCCCTGCCCGTGAACTTAGCCTGATTCGGGTTCAGCCTGTACTGTGAGCGCTGTCCTTTCTGATTCAGGTCAATATATTCGATAATCGGCGTTGAGCCGCTTAAGTTCTGATGATGGCAGAAATCGTATTTCCAGTATTCAACTCCCCATGAGGCAATTGTTTTTGCGTCAAGCTCCTCGTTGCCGAGAGACGCCGGAAGGTCCTCGCAGGTGTGGGTACCGTTTGAGGAGTAAAGTCCCATCTTAAGGCCGAGAGAATTGATTCTTTTGCAAAGCGCCTCCATGCCGTGAGGGAAGGTCTCAAGGTCGCCCTGAAGCTTTCCGTCCTCATCTCTCATTGAGCTCTGCCAGCAGTCATCAATGTTAACAAAGCGGTAGCCCGCGTCAGCAAGCCCTGTGTCAACAAGCACCTTAGCTGTTTCGTAAATCGAATCCTCGTCAATTCTGTTTCTGAGCGTGTTCCAGCTTGACCAGCCCATAATCGGAGCAGGCGAAATGTCGTTGTCATAATCCTTAACGTCCTTAATGTCTATGTGCAGCTTTGACCTGCCAAGCGATTTGAGTATGCAAATCGGGCATTTTCCGTCTGCCTTCATAGCAAAAAACCATGTCAGAAAAACTACAAGTAGAATTGCGATAATCGTGATAATAACTATTAATGCTCCCGTCATAGTAATCCAATCTCCTTAAAATAAGCCAGCTCCTGCTCGGCTTCCTTTTTACTTTCATCACTGCCGATATCCTTCGTCGCTTCTCTGACGAATTCGCCTCGGTTTTTTAAATTATAAAAAATTCTGTAAACCCACGCCAGCGGCGTAAGGTAAGGCCTGCCCTCAATAAATCTGATGTAGGGAATATCCTTCAGCTTGCTGTACGGAGGAAAAAGCAGCCTTATCCTTGTTGAAAAAGCGGACGTGCTTTTGCCCTCCTCAAGCTCCTTCCTTTCAATAACAGCGCTTCTGTTTCTGTTGGAATTTCCGAAAACGCCGTACGAAAGAAGAAAGCTTTCAGTTTTTTCTGTGTCCTCGGTGAAGAGCACTCCCTCTCCAAACCACTTTTTGCATACGCTGAGTATGACCTTTCCGAATTCGTCAAGCCCCATTTCGCCGAGCTTTTTAAGCACCCTGTCAATGCTTATGTCAAAGCGCCGCTGAAAAACAGCAAGGTCAAAAACAAGCCTTATTCCCGCGCCGTAAAACCAGAAATGGTGCGCAAGGTGAGTTATCAGATAAGCAAAGTGAAAATCAGGCTCAAGCGTTCCTCTGTATCCGTCAAACTCCGCGTGGGAAACGGCGTCTGCCATTACCTCCTCGGCGTTTGCGTTTCCGACCCTGCCGCTTATGATTTTAGTGTGAGCCTCAATTTTAACCTGCTCCTTTTCGTAATCATAAACGGGGCCGTTAGAGTTTTCAACTCTGTAGCCGTTTTCGCTCAGCAGCCTCTTAACCTTTTCTCTGTCCTCTTCAAAAAGCAGAAGGTCTATATCTCCCATAACTCTCGCCTGAGGAACGGAGTAGTATTCCTTAATCTCGCTTCCTTTGAAGAAAATGTGCTTTATTTCGTTTTCCGAAAGCAGCCTGTCTGTTTCGTCAATTATTCTTTTCTGAATGTCATACCGCATAACGGCGTCAAAAAACGAAGCCTGAAACGCCTTGTATGAATCGCCGTCAACAACGCTTTTGTTTTCGCTTGTATTGATAACGCAGAAAATCAGCGCTGAAAGATTGTGCGCCGACGAAAGGCTGAAAAGCTTTTTGTAATCTATATCCTCTCTTAGCGTAACCGCATCGCCCTTAAGATGAGCGCGGCAGAGCTCAAGAAGATATCCCGCTTCCTTTTTCATAATTATCCGAACACCGCCGCGCCTACTACAAGGCTGAGTATAGTTATTATAAGCCCTGCAATAAATACGCCCACAGCTATTACGCCGAAGCTCTTTTTGCGGTCAAGGTGAAGGAGCGAGGCAAGCAGAGCGCCCGTCCAGCCGCCTGTTCCGGGAAGCGGAATGGCAACGAACAAAAGCAGCCCCCATATTCCGTATTTGTCAATTTTATCCTTTTTTTTCAGAGTGCGCTCCTCAAGCCATATAATCGGCTTGTTGATTTTCGGAATCTTTTTGAGCCATTCAAAAATCTTGTTTATGAGCATAAGGATAAACGGAATCGGAAGAAGGTTTCCGAGAAAGCTGATGATGAAGCCGACGAAGGGATTCATCTGCAGCAGCACAATCGCCGTGAACATTCCTAGCCTGCACTCAAGCACGGGCATAAGCGAAATGATAAAAACAACAAGCCAGTCGGGAATTCCGTGAGCAGTTAAAAATTCCTGTATTGCCCTACAAATATCTTGCATAAGTTTACTCCTAAATGTAGTTATTTTCGTTTAAAAAATCATAAGCGGACTTAAGAATGCTTTTGTCGTTTTCAAACTTGAGAAGGCTCATAGCTCTGTCGTAAGTAAGCCAGATATAGTCCTCAATCTCGCTTTGCTGAATAACGGTTGAGGTGTCCTTCGTCGTGCCGACAAAAATTGAAACCTGCTTTTCAATCCTGTTTTTGATTTTGTATTTTGAAACGGATTCGTAACCCTCAATTATGTTGAGATGGATTCCCGTCTCCTCAAGAACCTCCCTGAGCGCAGTTTCCTCCTTGGTCTCGTTTTCCTCAATGTGACCCTTCGGGAAGCCCCAGTGCGCCGAGCGCTTGTTCTTGATTAACAGGAAGCGGACCTCGCCGCGAATATCTCTGAAAACCACAGCGCCGCAGCTGCTTTCGTAGAGACATTCAATTTTCCAGCCCTCAAAATCCCTTTCAAGGTTGATGTACTTTTTGATATCGTTGATAATGAAGCGGGTGCTTTTCGGCGCAACTATCCAAATGTACTGCTGAGTAGCTCTATTGCTTAAAACCGCAATAACGCGTCCGTCAAAATTGCGCACGGGATGATGAATTCCCATAATGTACGCCTTTTGATTTTCATTTCCGTATACACAGCCGAGATTAAGTGGATAAGTGCTGCCCGCTCCGTTATCAGAGCCAATCGGGTTTGTAACCCTGACCCTAACACATTTTCCGAGCATTTTTTCACCACCGATAAACAGGGAAGAAAACCGAATGTATATACTCCCCCAAGATAATATGTGTTTATTATACATTAATTTTAATTATTATACAAGTATTAATTAACGATTGTAACTCAGGTGTAAAACATAAATTTGTAATTTGATTTAGCTTATGCTATAATGTATAATGACTAATTCTGTAACGGAGGCAAAACTATGTATAAAGCAGTGATTTTTGACTTTGACGGAACGCTTTGCGATACAGGCGAGGGAATATTCAAAAGCGCAAGATATGCGCTTGAGGCTTTCGGGTACGATATCCCGAAGGATGAAAACCTTTCGTATTTCATCGGCCCTCCTCTTCTTATTGTTTTTCAGGAGCATTTCAACGTTTCTGTAACCGAGGCCGAAGAGCTTGTTAAAAAGTACCGCGAAAGATATACGAATAAAGGGCTTTATGAATGCGAGCTTTATGACGGAATAATTCCTCTTCTTGCGTCTCTTAAAAAAGAGGGCTTCAAGCTTGCCATTGCTTCCTCAAAGCCCAAGCTTTACATTGAACAGCTGCTTGAAAAGTTTTCAATTTCAAAGTATTTTGACGCAGTCTGCGGAGTTGATTTCAAGGTTGACTGCGAACCTAAGCAGAGCATTGTTTCAAGATGCCTTGAGGAGCTTGAATGCGAAGCAGAGGACGCACTTGTTGTGGGTGACCGCTCATACGATATCGAGGGCGCCGCGGCGTGCTCGGTTGACAGCGCAGGCGTTTTATGGGGCTACGGAACGAAGTTTGAATTTATTGAAAGCGGAGCAACATATATTGCCGAAAAGCTCGGCGATATCGAGTCAATCGCTCTTGGCTTATATGAGAGAACGGAAGAGGTCCACGGAATATATAACGGCAGAATAATTACCGTTCATAATGATGATGTTATGCTCTGCGACGGAAGCACGGCGCAGCGCGAATGCGTTGACCATCCCGGCGGCGTTGCGGTTATCGGCATAACTGACGATAATGAAATCCTGCTTGTGAGGCAGTTCAGGTATCCTTACAAGGAAACGATTTATGAAATTCCCGCGGGCAAGGTAGAAAAGGGGGAGGACCCGTTTGAAACAGGCAAGAGGGAGTTCAAGGAGGAGTGCGGTGCTGTTGCCGATAACTATTTCTCCCTCGGCGAAATCTATCCGAGCCCGGGATATACAAGCGAGGTTATTCGCCTCTGGGGCGCAACGGGAATTCATTTTGAGGAGCAGGAGCTTGACGAGGGCGAGTTCCTTGAAATCCATAAAATGAAGCTTGAAACAATCGTTGATAAAATAATGAGCGGCGAAATCAAGGACGCAAAAACCGTAGCCGCAGTATTTAAACTGAAAGAGAAATTAAGCAGAAAATGATTTATTTGGATAATTCGGCAACTACGGCGCCTGACAGGGAGGTTGCGGATAAGATTTACGAAATGCTCACTGAAAATTTCGGAAATCCGTCAAGCTTCCACAAGGCAGGGCTTTCAGCAAACGCCGAGCTCAGGCACGCCAGAGAGGCAGTTGCAAGGTCAATGTCCGCTGAGGAGGAGGAAATCTTTTTCACCTCGGGCGGAACGGAAGCAAATAACCTTGCGATTTTCGGCGCAGCCGAGGCGAAAAAGAGAACGGGAAAAAGAATAGTTACAACCGCAATCGAGCACGAAAGCGTGCTTGAAGCCGTGAACGCGCTTGAGCTTCAGGGCTTTGAGGTTGTCCGTCTTGCACCCGATAAATTCGGAAAAATCAGCGAGGAGCAGCTTTTTGAAGCTGTAAATAAGGACACGATTCTTGTAACAATAATGTATGTCAATAACGAGGTCGGCTCAGTCCTCCCCGTTAAGTCAATACGCAAAGCCGTAACAAGAGCAGGTGCAAACGCGCTCATTCATCTTGACTGCGTTCAGGCATACGGAAAGCTTGAGGTTAAGCCGAAAAAGCTCGGCGCGGACCTTGTAACGGTAACGGCGCACAAAATCCACGGGCCAAAGGGGAGCGGCTTTCTCTATGTCAGGGAAGGCGTG
>CAMOWP010000062.1 GCA_946628455.1 uncultured Clostridia bacterium
CTGCCGAACGGTCAAAATTTTAAGCCGCCGTATCGGGCGAGCGCAAAAATTTTGGGTACTCCCCGATTAACGGGGAGATGTCACAAAGTGACAGAGGGGAGCGTCTGCGCTAGCAACCGTTGGTCGAACTCGTTTGCGACCGCTGGTTGGTTTTGGGCAAAAAAAGCCTCCCTTGTGTAAAGGGAGGTGCTGAGCGTATGCGAAGCTCAGGGATTGTTACAACCCCTGAGCTACATCAGAATGCGGCTGAATTACCGTTGCACACGCGCCTAATTGCGTCTGCTTATTCAGCCTTTCTTTTATCAACTTTATAAATCTTTCCGGCGAGGTAACCTTAACCTTTGCGCCGAATGAGATAATGCGGATTAAAATTTCCGTTTCATCGTCTCTGTCGTATTTCAGCTTTATGCGGTAATGCATATTGTCTATCTTTTCCGCCTCCTTTTCAAGGTGGGAAAAATGAAGCATAAAGCGTTCAAGGCAGTTTCGCTCGTTAACAAGCTCAACTGTCAGCTCGCGCGTTTTAGGCTCGGGCGGGCGATATTCCACGCTCGGATAATGCCCGAGGAGCTTAACCGCCTTAAGCCTTGAAAGGTTAACGGTAAGCGATTCGTTTGTGCCTCTGCCGTCGCAAATCACAATGAGCCTGAATTTATCGTCCTTTGAGGAATATTCAAGCCTGTACGGAATACACACGCGGTAATTTCTACGCCCTCTGTGGCTCTTGAATTTTACGGTTATTCTTCTGTATTCGCGAAACGCCTGCAGAATAAGGCGGAAATTTTCAATATACTGCTCGCTTTCGTAATCGTCGCCGTCGCTGTAGCGGTCAAAGTATTCGAGCCACTCCTGCCTGTAAAGCGGCTCAACGTCCTCCAGCCCTTTTGTTGAAGGGTTGAACAGCTTTATTCTCGGGTCGCTCAGAAGCGCCTTGAGCCACTGCTTCTGCAGCGTTGTAAGCGGCATGGTCGGCGGGGAGAGGAGCGGGGTTTCACCGTCTTTTGTGAGCAGCTTCCACTCCTGATTATTCAGCGCACGCGGAATATTGAGAACGCTTTCCCCGAACGCCTTTTTTTCGATTATTTCATTTATATCGTTTTCGCCGAGCCTGCCCTCGCAAGCTCTTGAAAGAACGTCGGCAACAACGTTGAAATAGCTTGAATAAATTTCATTAAACAGCACAGTCGTCACCTCCGTACATTTTCACCATTTCGGCAAAATCGCCGTAGAAGGTGTCAACCACCGCCTGATTTGAGCACTCGAGCTTTTCAATTCTTCCCGTGAAGGTGCGCAGCCAGGGCAGCATTTCCATTGCGTCATAAACGTCCGCAACAAAGCGGTAACGGTGAGAGTCAACAGCGTCAAGCCTTCCGTAGCGGCGTTCGCGCTCAAGGCGGTTGATTATGTATTCCTCGTTATCGTCAACGAAAACCGTCATTTCAATGTGGTCAAACTCCCGCCTGCTGCTTGTTGAAACGCCCCAGACGTTATGCTTAAATTTTTCAGCGTTTTCAAAATGCTTTTCATAATCGGGGTCAACGTCAATACTTTTTACCTTTTTAATGTTATCAAGCCTGAAAAACACCATACGCCTGAACTCATAATGATAACCGAGCACGTAGCGCCTGCCGCTCTGAGTTGAGCAGTATATTTTGAGAGGCAGCAGCTTATGCACCCTCACATTATCCTGACGCGGAATATAAATTGAAAGCTGAGTTGCCATGTGACTACGCATAGCTTCAAACAGCGCTTCAAGGATTTCGCTTTCAAGCGCGTGAAGAATGTAGTGGTGCTTAAAGGTAAAATCGCTGCTTTGGCTGTCATATTTATCAAGGATAAACGAGCCCACAACGCCGAGCGGGTCCTCCTCAGAGAAAAAGGCAACAGCCTCCCTCCAGGAGGCGAGCTCCACGCTGTCCCCGCTTCTTGAATAAATCAGGGTGCGCCCCTGCTTTCTGCTTTTAATCAGCCCGAGCTTTTCGTATTCCCTCAGCTTTTTCCTCAGCGTTGATTCGTCAATAACCTCAGCGCTTTCAAAGGCGGAAAGATAATCCTCAGATATGCTGTCAAGAAGCTCGCTTACGGTTTTTTCCTCTCCCTCAGCGAGAATATCAAGAATGTAAAAATGAAGATTTATATCGTTTTCCGTAAAGCTCTTCGCCTTAAACGCGCTGTAAAGCGGGTTGTGTGAAACGGCACGGGAATCAAGCGCTAAAAAAGTATTCTTACCGCCCGCGCTGTTGCGAAACTGCATATATTCCCCGAGCCAGCTTTCAATCCTTCTTCGCTCGTTATCGTAGCTCCTTGCGCTTTTAGCCGTATATTCACCCCTTGATTTAAAGCCGTAAACGTAAAACTGGCTTACATATTCGCGTATTTTGGCAAAGCTTTTAATCAGCTCGCTGTATGCCATTTTCTCACCTCTTTTCCTTTTATTTCAGGCTTTTCAGCTTATGATTTCGTAAAGCCTGTCAACAATTTTTACCATTGCGAGGGTATCGAGCCCGCAGTAAGCAAGCAGGTTTTTCCGCGTTCTCTCAATCTCCTCGGGTGATTTTTTGTGAAGCTCGGCAAAGGCTGTGCTCGCCTCGCCGCCGTGATGAATTTCATCAAGGTTGTGGTAATCAAGCTCAGGGTCATTCGGGCAGAGTGCGGGGAGAACGTACTTGATTGAATAGCTTCCCTGCATTTCCCTGCAGTAATAATCCCCGTTCTGAAACGGGACCATCAAATCCCTCATATTATCGTGGATATTCATAAGATGAGGTGCAAGGTCGGGATATTCGTCGGCAAGCTGCCTTATCACCATTTTTTCAAACTGCATATTGTAGGCAAGCGAGCAGACGTCCCTCGGAATATCCCTGCAAAGCTGCTCGGCAAGGGCGCGGCGAGTGTCCGTCCCCTCCTTGCCTAAATGCTCCCTGTGCTCGCATTCTCCGCACTTTTCGTGCTGAATATGAAGCGAATACTGAAACGGAATCTGCATATACGGGCTGATTCCGTCATACTCGGGAACGGCCTGCATATACGTTTCAAAATCAAGATAATAAAGCGGATATGTAAGCTCGCCGAGGCATTTTTCAATGCCTTTTCTGTTTACAGTCGGCGGCTTGCCAAACGCCTCGGTTTCAACCTGCAGACGCTGCTTTTTGCTGAGCTTTGCGCTTGCGGCAGCCTCCTCAAAGGTGATTATTCCGTTATCGTAAAGCTCGTATTTCTTCTTCCTTCCGAGCCTGCCTCTTATATCAAAAACGTTGGGAGACGGAAGGCTGCGCCTGCAATAGCTCTTGTATGCGCAGCTGTAGGGGCTTTCGCAGTGCATTCCGATACCGTACTCAGGCTCGAAATCATCAGCTATCGCAAGAAAACGCTCGATGCCGCGGATGTTACCCTCAACGTATGGCAGACGCGCGGCAACGGCCTCAGTGCAGTCCTCAACAGTAAAAAGCTGTTTTAAATCGAGCTCGCCGCGGCGGACGTAAGAGCCGTTGAGATGCATATTGTAAACGCCCGTTACGTTTATCCCGCATCTTCTCAGTACATAGCACTGGTAAGCCATATCGTCAAGGTAAACCTCCCTTACGCGCGTTGAGCTTTTGACCTCAACAATATCCCAGCCGTATGCGTTTTTATGAAGAATATCAACGCTGCAAAAGTTGCCCTCAAAGCTGAAGCTCGCCTCGGCAATGTTCTCCTCGCCTGCGTTAAGGTATTCCTGCGTTTGGCTGAGCATTGAATCAAGCCCCCTGCCAAAATCAACAAGCGCATAGCTTCCGAAATACTGCCGCGCCAGGTCGCCTACCTCGTTTCCCCGTTCGTATATCTCCTGCAGATTCAAATCCTCAACTGCCTCATCGGGCATAAACATATCCATCCACAGCATCTTCGGGCACTGCACCGCCCGCGTATATTTTGATTTACTTAAATACATATTATTTGTTCCTTATTCTGTTTTCATTTGTTGTTCTAAGAATTCCAGCTTGTAAACAATTCTTCTGACTGCCGGGTTTTCGTCTTACTGCTCATACTAAATTCTCCTTATATCTCTGTGCGGCTTTGAGGAGGTTGTTTTTGCATTTTTCGGCGAGGTACTGCGGCTCGACGACGGTTACCTCGGTTGCAAACTGCATTGCAAAATGCTCCATATCAAGCTCCGCGAGCTGAACGGAAACGGTAACAGTTTTTTCTGTTTCGTCGCTGAGCTGAGCCTCGTCTCCGAACAAATCCATAATATCGTTAAGGATTACCTTTTCGGCAATGAATTTTGCCCTGATGATTTTATCCGAGAACATATAGATATGCCTGTCAAGATGCTTTTTAAGGTCAAAGCCGTGCTCAAAGCCCGAAAGCGCCGTAACGGGCTTGGCGTCAGTTTCAAGCAGTTTTATATCCGAAATTCTGTCAAGACGGTAATTTGCCAAATCATCATATTTATCATAGTTGCAGATAAGGTAATACTTTCCGTTTTTTGCAACAATCTGATAAGGGTTGATTACATACTCCCTGAGCGAGCCGTCCCTGGTTTTTCTGTGATGAAGCTTTTTGTCAGTGCCGTATTCATCGTAGAAAAACTTAACCTGCTTACCCTTGCTGATTGCCTCGTCAAGAATCTCAATTGTGTAAAAGAGGGCGTTAGTCTGCGCGCGCTTTCCGCCCATTGAGGAAACGTGCTTCATGCGCGTTTTGAAATAGATGTTTGAAAGCCCCTCGAGCTTTTCAATAAGGCGCTTTTTGTCACCCTTCGGAATATGGTCGGAAAAAATGATGGAATCAATAAGAAGCCTGAGCTCCGCGTCGCTGAAATCACGCTCAATGTAAAAGCCCGTCATCATACTGCTGTCCTTATAATCCCTGCTCTCTTTGTTGTAGGTTTTTCTTTCAACCTCGCTGTACTCAATATCAAAATCAAGCTCAATAAGATTCATCAGGTTGCGCTTTACGGTTTTGCGGTCAAGGTTAATGTTGTAATCCCTTGCAAGGAGCTGCTGAATATCGTTTTGGGTCAGGGTGTGGTTAATGTCCGTATATCTGTTGAGAATTTCAAGAATACAGAGCATCGTTTTTTTCTTAGGCTGCTTTTCACTCATATTTTTCACCTCGTCTATATCATAACTCTTACGTGCCGATATTACAATACCCTATGTGACATTTTTGCCGCATAGGGTAATTTTCGGTACACCGCGTCCGGGAAAAAGCCCGATTCTGACGTCAAATGGGGATTCTTTTTTAATATGCTTGAAAAACAAGGCTCAATCTGCTAAAATACTTATGTAAAAACATCAACAGAATTAAACAAAGGAGTGTTCTTATGGAAAAGGAAAAGAATAAAACTCTCACCTGGAAAATAATTTCCGTAATTCTTGCAGTTGCCCTGCTCGGCGTTACGGCAGTTTATTTCATCAATCCCAAAACAGTTGAAACAAAGGCTCCGTCATCCTCCTCCGCAGCAAGCAGCGAGGCTGAAGGCGAGACGCAAAGCAAGGACGCGCTTTCGCTCTGGAAAGACGACGCAGCCGCTAAAAAGGAGCTCACCGAATACGTTGAGGCTGTAACTAAGGAGGGCTCGGCGGATTTCATCCCCGTTGAAAACAGAATCGCTGTTTTTGACCTTGACGGAACTCTTGCCTGCGAGACCGACCCCGCGTATTTTGACCACTGCATTTTCTACCACAGAGTAATGGAGGACCCCGATTACAAGGACAAGGCAAGCGATTTTGAAAAGCAGGTTGCCTCAGAGGTTAAAACCTTTATGGAAACGGGCGAATCAAGGCCCGATTCAATGGAGCGCCACGGCAAGGCGGTTGCCTCCGCATTTTCGGGAATGACCCCCGAGGAGTTTGAAAAATACGTAAGCGATTACGCAAAAACTCCCGCTGAGGGCTACGAAGGAATAACAAGAGCAGAGCAGTTTTACAAGCCGATGCTTGAGGTTGTTGATTATCTCACGCAGAACGATTTCACCGTTTACGTTGTAAGCGGAACTGACAGATTTATCGTAAGAGGTCTTGTTGCGGCGTCCCCGCTCAACCTCCCCAACAAGCAGCTTATCGGCTCGGACGTTACTCTTGTCGCTCCCGACCAGGGCAAAACCGACGGCCTTGATTACGAATTTGACGATAACGACCAGCTTGTTTTAGGCGGAACCTTCATCGTTAAAAACCTTGAAATGAACAAGGTAACCGTTATTCAGCAGGAAATCGGCGAGCAGCCTGTTCTCGCCTTCGGAAACAGCGGCAGCGATTTCAGCATGGCTCAGTACACAATCAACAATAATCAGTACAAGGCAAAGGCATTTATGCTCTGCTGCGACGATACCGAGCGCGAAAACGGCAACCCCGAAAAGGCGGCTAAGATGGTTGAATCCTGCAAGGAGAACGGCTTCACCGCAATTTCAATGAAGAATGACTGGAAAACGATTTACGGCGAAAACGTAAAGAAAAAATAACGCGTTTATCACGCGGGGAAGGGCTTTCCTTCCCCGCTTTTTTATTGCACCGCGCGTGCATATGTGATAATATGAAAGCATAAAGGGCAGGAGGAATAATTATGGATTACAAAATTCACGTTGCATACGGCTTTCACGTTAACTGTTACCACTCCTACAGAGGCGACACAAACGACGCGCAGGGCTTCGGCTCAGACATAAGGATTATAAGAAAAATCATATCCGCGCTTGATTCGCTGAACGCCGAGGGAATTCCTGTTAAAGGCACCTGGGACAGCGAAAATTTCTTCTCCCTTGAGCAGATTCTGCCTGAATACGCGCCCGATATTTTAGAGGGTATGAAGCGCCGCGTAAAGGAAAACGGCGATGAAAATATAATTATGGGCTATTCAAACGGAGCACTCGGAGCAATGCAGGAAAACGAGCTTGAGGCTTCAATTGAGCTTGCTGTTACAAACCCGCAGGGCTCGGGGCTGCAGGATATTTTCGGAAAATACGAAAAAATAGTGCGCCCGCAGGAGGTAATGTTCACCCCCTCACAGGTGCACACCTATAATAAGCTTGGCGTTAAGGCGCTGTGCCTTTACTATTCCTGCGTTCCGTTTGACGCGTTTAAAACGCTTATCCCCCCGCTTGACGACGAAATGGCGTTCAACCCGCTCACCTTTGAATATAAGGGCGAGGGGCTGGTTGTTATCCCGACCTATTCAAACGCCGATGTTTGCGACGCGGGCTGCCTGCGCGCCTGGGTTAAGGAGCTGCGCAAAAAGCAGGAGAGCGGCGAAATAAAGCGCGATTTATTCCTCTTTATAAATATGGACGCGGACGCAATTTTCTGGGAGAGCCTGAACCTTCCCGTTATCAGAAACCGCCTTGCTAACACGGACGGAATCCGCGGGCTTGTCAGGGAGATTGCGGACCTTGATTACATCGTTTTTGACACGCCGGGCGGCTATCTCAAGGAGCACGAGGCGGCAGGAGCAATTAGCTTCACCCAGGACACAGCCGACGGCAATTTCACAGGCTACGCCTCCTGGGCTGAAAAGCCTTATAACAGAAAAATCTGGACGGCGATTGAGCGCAGCCGCACCGCGGAAAAAATCAAAAAAAATAACGGGGATTTTCTCAACAGAATCAGGCTGCTTTCAACAACTCATTTCGGGCTTGCAACTCCCGTTTTAAACATCCAGCGCGAAACAGCGGCAAACGCGCTTGCAAAAAAACTGACCGATTACGCGGCTGATGAAAGCGGCGCCCTCACCCTTCACAACGCAAACGGCAGCGCCCTGCAGTGCGTTCAGCTTGCCTGCAGCGAGGAAGCGCTGTATGAAATTGAGGCTCGGGGGCTGGAGGCTTACACCTGCGTTTCCATGGGAAGCGACAGCGTTTTCCTTATGCTCCGCTTTGACGAGATAAAAAAAGAATATGAAATAAAAGCGCGCCGCGCTGAGATAAGCGGCGCCTCACAAGCGGCTTTGCCTGTGCTTGAAAGCGGCGGCGCAAGGCTCGAGTTTTCAGCTGATAACCGTATCAGAAGCTTCACATATAACGGCAGAGTTATCGGCGGGGAGGACTTTCTTTCCTCCTATTTAACCTACGGCAAAAAGCGCTGTGATTTCAGCTTTGACAGAATGAGAAGCACCCAAATAATCGGCGGAAGCGCCGTTCAGCTTTACGGAAGAATTATGCTTCCCGCCGCGCGCGAGCAGGGCAGCTTTGCTTTCACCTTCTTCACGTCTGATACGGCTGAAGGGATTTTCCTCATCAGCGATATAAGCTATCCCTACACCGCTGAGCGCGATTCAATTTCAACGGAAAATTCAACGCTCGGACGTTACACCGATATGAAATGGGAGGAGGCGGCTCCGCTTTGCCTCTCCTTTAAAAACGAGGGCGGCGTTTCCGTTATCAAGCGAAATTTTGAGGGCGATATTTCCTCCTTCCAAGCCGCTTCCTACGGCGAGGCTGACGAAAAGAACAAAGCCCTCGCCTCCTTCAACAATCAGCTGACTGCGGGCTTAATCGGCGTAACCGACGGCAAGGCGGGGCTTCTCCTCGGCAACGCGAGGGACGTCCTCTCCTCCATGGCATACTGCCCGATGAGGCTTGAGGAAAACGGAAGCGTTAAGATGAACCCGTTCGGTACCTTCTTCGGCGCTCAGCGCCACCACCGCAACCGTTCGGGCGACAGAATTCCGAAAACCTACACGCTGATTGCGCCGCAGGGCAAAAGCCTTGCCCCCGCTTACAACGGCAGCCGCGAGCGCTTTGCGCTGTGCCTTCTTCCGTTTGAGGGAGAAATGCCCGACGAAAAGCGCCTTTGCGACCTTCTTGCCTTTTCGGACAGCGCCTTTGCAAGCGGAACAGACGGCGTTCTGTCACCCTTCGGCGGTGAAAACGTTACAGTTCACAGCGTAGGCAACAAGCTTGAAAACCCTAAAATTCACTCCCCGCTGCTCAGCGGAATCAAGGGCAATGCAGGCAAATACGTTATCCGCGGAGCAAGGGCGATAAGCTACATTATCCGCCGTCAGCGCGGCGCAAAATAATTACTTTTTTCAATTGTTTTACAGCCTCTGTTGTGTTATAATTAACAGACAGAGTAAAGCATTGTTTGGTGACTTATATGAAGGAATATTTTTCAAGTATGATAGGCACGCTCGCCGTTATTCTTGTAATAGCATTTTTTATCGGCGGAAGCGACGTTATGACTAAATTTCACGACGATAAGCGGAAATGGAAGGTTTCCGTTATCTTCGGCGTTCTCGGAGGTATATTCGGAATTTACGGCAATATTTCGGGAATAGAATTCAACGGTGCAATAATCTCCGTAAGAGATATAGCCCTATGCTCGCAGGCTTTGCGGGCGGCCCGACGGGAGGCGTTATCGCAGGGCTTATCGCAGGCATACACAGGCTGACAATGGGCGGAATAACGGCGCAGGCATGCGTTGTTGCAACCTGCTGTATAGGTCTTCTTTGCGGACTGTTTTCAAAATTCAGGCACAACATTTTTTCAAAGGCGCCCGTTGCGTTTATAACGGGAGTGCTGATGGAAAGCTTCCACCTCGGCGTTGTTCTCATTATGGTAAAGCCGTTTGACACCGCGCTTACAATAGTTAAGAAAATCGCGCTTCCGTTCATTCTTGTTAACGCAGTAGGCTTCGCACTTATGATTGCAATGATAACCTACATTGAAAGGCAGCGCAGCATAAGGATGGAGCGCAACAGGCTTCAGAGCGAGCTTGAGGTTGCAACGGTCATTCAGCGCTCCCTTCTCCCGCCTATTAACGACAATTACCCGGGGAGAGACGAGCTTGACGTGAGAGCGTTTATGGAGCCCGCAAAGGAGGTTGGCGGGGATTTTTACGACGCCTTCCTTACCGACTCCAACCACATTGCCTTCGTTATTGCGGACGTTTCAGGCAAGGGAATCCCTGCGGCGCTGTTTATGGCACCCTCACCACCAACGCTTTAGAACTGCATAAGGGATATTCCCGACCTTGCTCAGGATGTTAAAACGGCAAACAACGCGCTT
>CAMOWP010000063.1 GCA_946628455.1 uncultured Clostridia bacterium
GCTCTTGATGTTACAATTCAGGCTCAGATTCTTGAGCTTATGACCGACCTTCAGAAGGAGCTCGGTATGGCTATAATTATGATTACTCATGACCTCGGCGTTGTTGCTCAGATGTGTGATGAGGTAATCGTTATGTATGCAGGCTCTATCTGCGAGCAGGGAACCGCTGATGAAATATTCTATAACCCCTGCCATGAATACACTAAAGGGCTTATGCGTTCTATTCCTACTGCAGACACAGCGGGGAACAAACTTCATCCCATTACAGGTACACCGATTGACTTGCTTAATATGCCAAAGGGATGCCCGTTTGCCCCAAGATGTGATAACGCAATGAAGATCTGCATTAATCACCGCGCAGAAAGAATGAAGATTAATGACGACCATTTCGCAACCTGCTGGATGAATATAAAAAAAGGTATTGACAGCGGCGAAATTGAATTAAGTGAGGAAGGCGGTGAGAATGATGGCTGACAGACCGCTTATTGAAATTAAAGACTTAAAGCAGTATTTCCCAATAAATACCGGTCTTTTCCGCTCAAAGCCGCTTAAGGCTGTTGACGGAGTTTCCTTTGATATCAGCAAAGGCGAAACGCTTGGTCTCGTTGGTGAATCAGGCTGCGGAAAAACTACGGTTGGAAGAACTATCCTCAATCTTTACAAGCCAACCGGCGGAGAAATCTGGTACGACGGAAAAGAGATTAAAACCCGTTCAGACATCAAGGAATTCCGCAAAAAGGCTACTATGGTTTTTCAGGACCCATATTCCTCGCTCAACCCGAGAATGACTGTTTCTGATATTATCGGCGAACCTCTCGATGTTCACAAGCTATATTCCAGCAAAAAGGAAAGAACCGAAAAAATTCTGCAATTTATGGATTATGTAGGTCTGAACAGCGAGCATGCTGCAAGATATGCTCACGAATTCTCAGGCGGCCAGCGCCAGAGAATCGGCATCGCCCGCTCGCTTGCGGTTAACCCGGATTTCATAGTCTGCGACGAACCTGTTTCAGCGCTTGACGTTTCTATTCAGGCTCAGGTTATCAATATGTTTGACGAGCTTCAGGAAAAACTCGGGCTTACCTATCTCTTCATAGCACACGACCTTCTTGTTGTACGCCACATTTCAGACAGGATAGCAGTAATGTATCTCGGCCACATAGTTGAGCTTGCATCTGCTGCTGAAATATACGATCATCCGCTTCATCCGTATTCAAAGTCTTTGCTTTCGGCAGTTCCTGTTCCGGATCCGAAAATAGCACGGGCAAATAAGAGAATCGTTCTTTCGGGCGATATCCCAAGCCCGCTCAATGCTCCTTCCGGCTGCCCGTTCAGAACAAGATGCCAGTACGCAACGGATAAATGCGCTGAGAGTATGCCTGAATTCAAAGAGGTCTCAAACGGCCACTTTGTTGCGTGCCACAGAATGGCGGAAATTAACGATTAATAATTATTGATTCACGGTAAACCGTGCGGAAACGCACAGTAAATAATATTTTCATTTGAAAGGATGGTACTATGAAAATGAAAAGAATTGTTGCACTTCTTCTTGCTGTTGTATTAGTTTTCAGCTTTGCAGCTTGCTCAAAGAAAGCTGATACTCCTGATAGCAAGAAAGACAACAAAACTGCTGCAAAAGATTCAATTGCAGTATGTCTGGCTTCAGAGCCTGACACTATCGACCCTGCTCTCAACTCAGCAGTTGACGGCGCTACTCTTCTTGCTCACCTCTTCTCCGGCCTTGCAAAATGGGCTCAGGATGACAGCGGAAAGCTTGTACTTGTAGCAGACGCAGCTAAAGAGCTTACAGAGGGCAAGGAAAACGCTGACGGAACAGTAACTTATACCTATGAGCTTAAGGACGGTCTTAAGTGGTCAGACGGTAAGGATGTTACTGCAGGCGATTTCGTATTTGCTTGGAACAGAGCTGCTTCTCTTGATCTTGCTGCTGACTACGGCTATATGTTTGAGGTTGTTGACGGTTACGAAGCAATGACTGAGGTTGACAAGGACGAAAAGCCCGTTAATCCTGATGCAAAGCTTAATGTAAAAGCTGTAGATGACAAGACTATCGAGGTTACTCTTAAGAACGCAGTTCCTTACTGGAATGAGCTTCTTGCTTTCCCGACATACTTCCCTGTTCGCGAGGATGTTGTTTCTAACGACGCTTGGGCAACTGATCCTTCAACATATGTATGTAACGGTCTTTACAAGCTCGCTTCTTGGGAGCACAACTCAGTTATCACTCTTGAAAAGAATGCTGAGCATCCTGACAATAAAGAAGTTACTATGAATAAGATTAACTTCTACCTTTCAGACGATGCTAACAACCAGCTTTCTAATTTCAAGAATGGCGACTGGCAGCTTATCGATTCCGTTCCGACAAACGAAATCGCTAAGATTAAGGAAGAATACAAGGATGAATTCTACAATGTTGGTCAGCTTGGAACATACTATGTATGCTGGAATATCAACGAGCAGATTCTTCCTGCAGACAGCAAGCTTACAGGCGTTGAAGCTGAAAAGGCTAAGGCTGAAATCAGAAACGCTGTAGCTCTTCTCTTTGACCGTAACTATATCGTTAACGATATAGCTCAGGGCGGACAGCTTCCTGCTTCCTCCTTCGTGGCTATGGGTCTTACAGATGCTGACGGCAAGACTGAGTTCTATAAGAACACCGGCTTCAGCAAGGACTTTGACGGTTATTTCAACACAGCTCCGGAAGCAGTTGAAACTAACTACAATTCAGCTATGGAAACTCTTAAGAAGTATTATCAGTTTGATGAGGCTTCAGGCAAGTTCACAAACTTCCCGAAACTTACTTATCTCTACAATACTGACGAAGGCCATAAGGCAATTGGCGAATACATCCAGTCATCACTTGCTAATGTAGGTATTGAAATCAGCATGGAGAACCAGGAATGGGCAACCTTCCTTAACACCCGTAAGGACGGCGATTATTCAATCGCTCGTAACGGTTGGCTTGCTGACTATAACGATCCTATCAGCTTCCTTGATATGTGGACTACAGCATCAGGTAACAACGATGTTCAGTTCGGCAAGGGCGATCACAAGGATGTTAAGGCTTACAGCCTTGACCTCACCTCACTCGGATTTGAAGAGAAGGTTGAAAACGCAACTTGGGCTGAGACTTATGACGTTCTTATCGCAAAGATTAAGAACTGCACAGACACTGAAAAGCGTTATGCAATGATGCATATGGCAGAGGACATGCTTATGGCTTCAGGCTGTATCACTCCTATCTACTATTACACTGATCAGTATCTTCTTGATTCTTCAGTTCAGGGCTTCTTCTCTAACCCGCTTGGTTACAAGTACTTTATGTACTGCACATACGCTGAATAATTTTTCAGTTTAATAAAAAGCTCGGAGCTTCGGCTCCGAGTTTTTTATTATTATACAAAGTGCTTTTCCATTTCCTTTTTGATTTTTGAAAGGATTCTCTTTTCAAGGCGGGAAATGTATGATTGCGAAATCCCCATTTCATCCGCAAGCTGCTTCTGGGTGAGAACCTGCTTGCCGTTAAGCCCGAAGCGCAGCTCCATAATCCTCCGCTCCTTTTCGGGGAGGGAGGAAATAACCTGCCTGAGCAGCCGCTTTTCATCCTCATCCTCTATTCCCTCGCTGATTTCGTCAGGCTCGCTTCCGAGAACGTCTCTTAAGGTGAGCTCGTTTCCGTCCCAATCCGTTGAAAGCGGCTCGTCAAACGAAAGATTTATGCTTGAATTTGAAGCTTTTCTGAGATACATAAGTATCTCGTTTTCAATGCAGCGCGAGGCGTAGGTTGCAAGCTTAATATTCTTTTCGGGGTTAAAGGTTTTAACCGCCTTCATAAGCCCGATTGTTCCGATTGAAACAAGGTCCTCAGCCGAAGCGCTCGGGGAATCGTATTTCTTGGCGATGTAAACAACAAGTCTTAGATTATGTATAACAAGCAGGTCTCTGTGCGTTTCGTCTCCGCATTTAAGCTCGCTGAAAATCGTTTCCTGCTCCTCGTCTGTCAGCGGCGGCGGAAGCGTTTCGGGGCCGTTAATATAGTGGCAGTACTGCCTTAGTTTTATTTTTCTTATAATAAAAGCCAAAAGCCTTTTCATTCTTTCACCTCAAAGCGATAATATTTCGGGATTAATGACAGCCGAGCAGCTGCCGTTTTTTATTTCGTCAGAAAGCGCAACGTACGCTCCGTCTATTACCTCCTCCCCGTTTGAATTTTTAACAACAACCCTGTCAGGCTTGAACGCCTCAAGATATGAAACGGAATTAACCGTTGCTGCGGGAATAAGGCGCAGGCTTTTCCGGTCAAAAATATCTTTTACCAAATCGCTTTTAACAACTATAACGCTCTTGCCCGAAAACGGCTCGCGGAGCTTGTTTCCCGTATCCGCAAGCGCAAGCGCGCTGACGCTTTTTCCGCCGTTTTCAATTTTCAGCATATACATCTCTCCCTTTGCGAGGCTCCTGTTATACAGCCTCACAATAAGGCTTGATACGGCATAGGCAAAAAACGCGCAAAGCAAAAGCCCCCTTGCGCCTATATCAAAATAAACGGTTGAATTTTTAACGGCAATCGCCTCTGTTTTAAAAAGCATATATATTCCTACGGTTACTCCGAGGAACACAAACGAGGAAAAAACAAAAATCCCCGCTGCAATGAAGAAGCTTTTCAGCCTGTAAAACCTGAACGCAAGCCCTACAATCAAAAGCCCTACAGCTATTTTCAGCACTGCAGATAAAGCAGGCGGGAGGTCAACAAGAATTATCATTGAATAACCCCCGCCAACAGCCGAAGCCGCTATCACGCGCCCGAGCCTTGCCTCCCGCTTTGTAAGCCTTGCGGTAAGCCTCAGAAGAAAAAAGTTGATAAAAAAATTAATTATAAAAAGAACGTCTGCATAAATTACAATCTCTATCCCCTCCCGTTTTCATTATAGTTATATATATGAAAATAATTTGTCAAAAGAATTGCCTTGAAATAATTATTATGCTATTATGACATTGAAGAACAATCGTAAAGGGTGATTTTATGAAAAAGCTACTGTGCATAATGCTTGCTTTATCAGTTTTGCTCGCCTTTCCCGTAAGCGCGCATGCCGAAGAGATTTTTTCAACAGGCTTTGAGGAGAGTGATACAATGGAGCTCAGCTTAAACGGAAATGCAAAATATGTTTTCGACAGTGATAAAAACAGCAACGTGCTTTACCTTGACGGGAGCAATAATACTTATGCTCAGTTCCCTTCGGACACCTTTGCTTCGCTTGATTTCGCAACAGTGCTTTTTGACATCAAGCCCGTTTCAAACAACGGAAATTTCTTTACCTTCGCAATAGGAACGGATAATCAGAAATACAGCTTTTTCAGAATCCGCGGAACAGAAATAAGAAACGCAATAACGCTTAATTCATACACCGCAGAGCGCGAAACAAGAGCGGCGCTTGATTACAGCGACGGCTGGCTTTCCGTTGCAATAGTTTTTAACGGGACTGCAAACAGGCTTTACGTCAACGGTGAGCTCAAAAGCGAAAACGCCGACACAGGTATTAAGCTTTCAGACCTCGGCGAAAATCTTGCTGCATATCTCGGAAAATCGTTTTACAGCGGCGACAGCTACTACAAGGGCTACTTTGATAACGTAAGAGTTTTCAACTCCGCTCTTGACGCAGATGAAATCAAAGGCTATGTTTCAGACGCAATTCCGCTTCTTTACAAGGCGACAGTCGGCAGCGTTCTTGATAACGTCAGCGCGTCAGTCGGAACTGATAACCACACCGCAGTATTCGCAAATATTGACAGAAAAAACGGCGTAATTAATTCATACGTTAAAGCTTCTCAGTCTCTGAGCGCAGTTCCGTTCAACCTCAGCCTCGCCTTTTCAGACTGCAAAATTTTTATTGATAATGAAGAAATATCACTCCCCTGCACGCTTGATTTAACAGGCGCAAAAGCACTCAGAATAGTTAAAGGGGAACGCGAGGAAGAATATACAGTAAACACTCCGTCCGTTGCTAAAAACCCCGTTTTAAGCGGACAGTATGCCGACCCCGATATTGATATTTTTGACGGGCGCTTCTGGATTTACCCGACCACTGACGGAGTTCCCGGCTGGGGCGGAACACAGTTCCACGCCTTCTCCTCGCTCGATTTGGTTAACTGGATTGACGAGGGAGTAATCCTTGACGTTAAGGAAAAGACGGCGAAAAAGAATGCTCAGGGTGTTAATATCGCAGTTTCAAAATGGTCTGATATAAACGCGTGGGCGCCTGCAGTTGAGGAGAAAAACGGAAAGTATTATTTCTATTACTGCAGCAATATTGCAAGCGATTATACTTCCCTTTACGGAAACGGTATGGCAATAGGCGTTGCGTGGGCAAGCTCGCCGAACGGACCGTTCACCGCGCTTGATAAGCCGCTTGTTTACCCGAAGCTGCTTTCAGACAGCGGTATAGGCTTTTACGGTCAGGCAATCGACCCTGCAATTTTCACTGATGACGACGGCTCGTCATATATTCTTTTCGGAAACGGAATGGCAGCAATCGCAAAGCTGAACAGCGATATGACAAGCCTTGTGCCCTCAACGCTCAGGCTTATTGATGGGCTTAACGAGTTCAGGGAAAGCGTTGCCGTTTTCAAGCGTAATAATACATATTACTACACCTGGAGCTGCGATGATACGGGAAGCGAAAACTATCACATAAACTGGGGCTATTCAACTGCGCTTGACGGCAACATCATCAATAAAGGAACGCTTCTCAGCAAGGACGAGGCAAACGGAATTCTCGGAACGGGTCATCAGTCAGTAATATATATTCCCGAAAGCGATAAGTGCTTCATAGCTTATCACCGCTTTTACACCCCGCTCGGGCAGGTTGACGGCGGCTACGGTTTTCACAGAGAGACCTGCATTGACGAGGTAACCTTTAAAAAGACCTTCCTCAGCCTGACTCCCGACGAGATTGTAAAAGTAACTCCAAGCTATGAGGGAACCGGCGCGTTTAACGTTAAGGGAAACAGCATTTCTGAAATTATCCCCGCGCATTATGCTCCGAAAATCCCGACCCCTTCGCCGACTCCTTCACCTGCTCCTTCTGTCAAAAAAATCACCGTTAAAAAAACGGCGATTAAAAAGCTTACAAGGGGCAAAAAGAAATTCACTGTAAAATACAAGAAAATAAGCTCCGTTACAGGTTATCAGATTCAGTATTCAACCTCAAAGAAATTCACTAAAAAAACAACTAAAACAAAGAAAACAAAAAAGACCTCGCTCACAGTCAAAAAGCTGAAAGCAAAGAAAAAGTATTATATCAGAGTCCGCGCCTATAAAAAGGCAGGCGGCAAAACCTACTATGCAAAATGGAGCAAGGTTAAAGCTGTTAAAACAAAATAACTTATAACTAAAAAACTGACCGTAGCAATTCGGTCAGTTTTTCTATTGATTAATCAGGTTGCTAAATCGCCGACTATCATCATATAATCGCCAATCTGAACACCGAACTCAGGACCGCCCTCCATCATAAGCTGCCGGTCAGCAGTCATCTGGAACATATCTCCTGTTCCTAAAAGGATTTTAAGCGCTGAGGTAGGGCAGTCAAATTTCATACAGAAGAACGGCTTTGAGCGTTTATACGCTCCCCTTCCTGCTCTTGATTTTCCTGCCTTGATTCTGATATATGCAGTGCACTCAGGGTGTCCTACAACCTCCCACTGATAGCAGCGGTCAGGCGATTTAAGCGCCCATTCGTGAATCTCGGGATGGCCGAGCTTGTTAAGCTGGGAGATACCCGATGAAAGCAGGTAAAAATACAGCTTGCAGAGAAGAACGGAGGTCTCTTCATCGTTCTCGGGCGGCTCCTTGATACCTAAAAGTGACGACATCTTAAGCAGCACCTGCATAAACTTTATGAATTTGCCGAAGGATTTAATCTTCATTTTAGGGAGCTTTGTCATATCGCCCTTCATAAAAGCATTCATCTTTTCCATTGATGAAAAGGCGAGCTCGCCGTCGATTTTATCCTGGCCTAAGTATTCGCCGAGCTTAACGTTCCACTCACCGTCCTCAACGATAAAGTGAACAGCCTCTTTATCCTCAGCGTTTACCTTAGCTGAAACCTGGTAAATTGCGTTAACGCCCTCAAACTTTTTATGAAGCTCAGGAACGTCGTGGGCAATTGTTTTCATCAGCGGCAGCGCAGCTGCCATAAAAACCTTGTTAGTATAACGAACTTCATCGCTTGGCATTTTATCTACGCTCCTTTCGATTAAAATTCGTCGTCCCAAGCATCGTCTGCCTCAAAGTCAGCGTGCATTGTTTCCTGAATAGCTTCAGCAATACCGTTTGCGTCAATTTTAGCAATGGCAAGAAGGTCCTCCTGAAGGCCGATTGTTGAGAAATCGTCCTGATGGCCGAGCATCTTGAACGCGCAAGCCTTACCGCTCTTTGCAACAACCTCTGCAACAGCGGAGCCGAGGCCGCCCATAACCTCATGGTCCTCAGCAACGATAATTCTTCTTGTATCCATAACGGCGCTGAGAATTGCCTCTTCGTCAATAGGCTTGATGGTGTGCATATTAAGAACTCTTACCTTGATTCCGCCGTCAGCGTCTGCCATTCTTGCGGCCTGCATTGCTTCAAAAACACAGGAGCCGCAAGCGATAACGGTAATATCCGTTCCCTCGTTCATAACGGAGGCCTTGTTCCATTCAAACTTGCATTCGTCAATATTCTTGTAAATAACCTGGTCAAAGCCACGGTTGATACGGATGTAAACGGGGCCCGGAATATCGTAAGCAGCCTTAACTGCGTGATAAGTTTCAGAGCCGTCGCAAGGGCAGATAACCGTCATATGCGGAAGAACTCTCATACACGCCATATCAATAAGGCTGTGGTGAGTTGAGCCTGCCTGGCCGAAGGATGTTCCTGCGTGAGTTGCGATAATCTTAACGGGAACGTTCTGATAGCAGATATCAGTATGAACCTGGTCAAGTGAACGCGCTGCAGCAAAAATTGCAAAGGTTGAAGCAAACGGAACAAGGCCGTTCTTAGCCATACCTGCTGCAACTGAGAATAAGTTCTGCTCAGCGATACCAACGTTAACAAATCTCTCCGGGAATTTTTCGCCGAACATACCGATTTTAGTTGATTTTGCAAGGTCTGCAGTAAGAGCTACAACATCAGGGTGTTCTTCGCCGAGCTCACAAAGAGCAAGACCGTAGCATTCCGCTGTTGACAGCTTAGTTGTATCTACCGATGTATAAGTCATACCACCCATGATTATGCCTCCTTTTCAACGCGTGCAACACGCTTTTCATAATAACTGTCAAGTGAAGCAGTTGCCTCAGCAAGCTTTTCCTCGTCAAGCGAGCCGTAATGCCAGAGGTAATTATCCTCCATAAAGCTGACTCCTGCACCCTTGAAGGTATCCATAACGATACAGCTTGGCTTTTCGCCGCCGTCCTGATGATTCTTTATTGCAGCCTCAAGCGCATCGTTAAGCTCCTTGAAATTCTGACCGTCAACTCTGTAAACGTTAAAGCCGAAGGCTTCAAATTTCTTGTCAACGGGCTCAATGTTCATCTCGTCCTTAACACGGCCGTCAATCATACACTTGTTGTTATCAACCATAACAACGATGTTTGAAAGCTTGAACTGAGCTGCGCTCATTGCAGCCTCCCAGTTTGAGCCCTCGTTAAGCTCGCCGTCACCTGTGATTATATAGTTCATATAATCGATTCCGTTAACTCTTCCTGCAAGCGCAAATCCTACAGCAAGTGAGAGGCCGTGGCCGAGAGAGCCTGTTGAAAATTCGCAGCCGTTAACCTTGTTTGCGTCAAGGTGCATACCGATTTTTGC
>CAMOWP010000064.1 GCA_946628455.1 uncultured Clostridia bacterium
TATCGCGAAAAAGATGCCATTTTTGGGCGAACATTCTTTACGACGGGCACCCCTTCAGGAGATTATTTATTTTGCTTTAAATATAACCTTGAAAGTTGTATATCCGTTTTCGCTTTTTGCAGAGATTGTTCCGTTGTGAGCTGTAACTATATTTTTTGCAATCGCAAGCCCGAGGCCGTAGCGGTTTTCGTTTCTGTTTCGCGATTCATCCGCGCGGTAAAAGCGTTCAAAGATTTTTTCCTCCTCGCCCTTTGGAATGCCTTCTCCCTTGTTTGTAACGGTGAGGATTATATCTCTGTCCTGCTTTAATTCAACATTAATAGCGCTGCCTGCCTCGCTGTGCTTAATTGCGTTGTCAAGAAGAATAGAAAGAAGCTGGCTGATTTTGAATTCGTTCATATCAAGCTCAATTCCGTCCTGAATATCGTCTGAAAGAGTAACGCCTTTTTCAAACATAACCGATTCAAAGGTGAGAGTTGATTTTTCAACGAGCTTTGAAAGATTTCCGGTTGAGAATTCCGATTTATCGTTAACCTCCTCGCTCTTTGCAAGCTCAAGCAAATCTGCAATCAGCTTGTTCATTCTGTCGCTCTCGCTCTTTATATTGTCAAGCCATTTGGTTTCAGCGGGGTTGCTCTCAAGCGCGTCCGCGCTTGCAATTATAACGGAAAGGGGAGTTTTAAGCTCGTGCGAAGCGTCCGCAATAAACTGCTTTTGCTTATCAAAGCTCTCCTCAACGGGCGTTGAAATCCAAAGCGCAATCCGCCGTGAAATGAAGAAAATCAGCGCCTCAAGCAAAACGAACAGCGTCAGCGTCATGGCAAAGGTTTTAATCAGCAGTTTGTTTGTCTGCTCGTTGTCAACAATGGTGATATAATCCCCGCTGACGTAATTATATGAATACCTTGTAAAATAAAGGTTGCCGATAACCTTTCCCTCGCCGTGTTCCATTATTTTTTCAGCAAGTGCGGTAATCTCCTCAGTGTCTGCCTCTGAATCCGAGTGGTTAAAAATCGCAATCGGGGAATCGGAGCTGTCGAGCGTAACCGTGTAAACGGTGTGGTCCATAAATCTTACGTTCCCGAATTCCTGCTCGTCCTTTTTAGCATCGTTCGGCGGCTCAAGCATATCCTTGAACTTTTCAAACATCGTTTCGTTCAGGCTTCGGATAACGCCGTTTTGCTGCTGGTTGTAGGTCTGTATGTTGTAAGCTGCGAAAGTGCCTGTGCTTACAAGAGTCATAATCATAAATATAACGCAGAAAACCTTGTTTTTTAATTTGTTCACTGAGCTGTCTCCATTCTGTAGCCCATTCCGCGGACTGCTTTAATGTTTACCTTTGATTCAATCGCCTTGAGCTTGCGCCTGATAAAGGAAAGATACGCCTCAAGGTTGTTTGATTCAATTTCGTTATCGTAACCCCACACCTTGTCGTAAATCATATCCTTTGAAAGAATCTGGTTAGGGTTTGAAATAAAGTATTCAAGAAGCTGAAATTCCTTGTTGATAACCGAAATTTCCTCGCCCGAGGCGGTGCAGATAAGCTTTGAAGATTTTGTGTTGAGCTGTAAATCGCCGAATTCAATGTAATCCTTTTCGGGAGCGGCGTTGTCAACCCTTAGCTGAAGGTTAACCCTTGCAACAAGCTCATCAATGTGAAACGGCTTCGTTACGTAATCGTTGGCGCCGCCCGTCAGCCCCTGGAGCTTATCCTCAAGCATAGATTTTGCAGTCAGCATTATAACCTTTGATTCAATCTTTTCCTCTCTTATCTCCTTGAGTATTTCAAAGCCGTTCATCTTCGGCAGCATAACGTCAAGGATGATTAAATCGTAAATTCCGCTTTCCGCGTTGTAAAGCCCGTCCTCGCCGTCGGTTGAAATGTCAACCTCATAGTTCTCTTTTTTCAGCCTTGAAGCAACAACGTCCGCAAGCTTGTATTCATCTTCAACTATTAAAATTCGCATAATGTCACCCGCTTTTATATTTCGTTATACAAATAATAAATGCCTAACGTTAAACGAAACTTAAATTATTTGTATTTTTCGAGCATTTCTTCGGGAATAGGTACTCCGTGGTTGTAAAATTTCTCGTCCTCTTCGGTAATCTCTCTTAATATCCTGCAAGGGTTGCCCGCTGCGATAACGTTTTCGGGTATGTCGTGAGTAACAACAGAGCCTGCGCCGATAATCGAGTTATCCCCGATTTTTGTTCCGGGCATAATCAGCGCGCCCGAGCCTATCCATACGTTGTTCCCTATAAATACGGGCAGGTTGTACTGAAGCGCTTCGCGCCTTAAGGTCGGGCTTGTCGGGTGACACGCAGTTGCAATAGTAACGTTAGGCGCAATGAGAACGTTGTCGCCAATGAAAATGTGCGTGTCGTCAACAAGAGTAAGGTTGAAATTCGAGTAAAATCTTTTGCCTGCGTGAACGTGGCGCCCGCCGAGGTTTGAATGAAACGGCGGCTCAATGTAAGAGCCTTCGCCGATTTCGGCAAACATCTCTTTGAGCATTTCCTCGCGCTTTTTAAGCCCTTCGGGCGTTGCAGGGGTCTGATTATACTGATTAACTCTTTCAATCAGCGTTTCCTGATATTCCATTAATTCTTCGTCGTTCGGGTCATAAATCTTTCCTGAATGCATTTTTTCAAAAATCTCGTCAAGTGCCATAGCAAACTCCTTAATAATTATTAAAACAATTATACCATATTCCAAACGGAATGTAAAACAAAAAGGGCGGATATTTCCGCCCATAGAATACTAATTCCTCTTTTCAATTTTGATATGGTTGACGTTGACAGGATACCTGCCCTGCTCAACGGGGAAAGAAAACTTACTTTCATTATCCGTCTTGACCCAGCTGCTGTTTTTATATTCCTTCTTAAATGAATACTTAGCTGACTCAGGGTCGGACGGCATAGAGAAAACGTAAACATATTTTTGGCTCGGTGTGTATTCAAGCACATTGTTCTTAATTTTGTATTTTATATTTCCGATTTTTCCCTCTGTCATATATGAGGAGGTGTTTTTACCGCCAACCGTATCGATATAGTAGTATTCATAATAGTCATCAGTGTCGTTTCGGGCGGCGAAGGTGCTTAAGAAAACAGCTTTGCCGTTTACTTTTAATTTTGCATTATCTTCATATGCAACATCGCTTAGTTTTTCATTCGTCATCTCGCCTGAAAAATCAACGGGAGAGTCGCTTTCGGCAATAATGATTCTATCACGTTCGGTGTAGCCGTCTTTAATTCCTGCCATATCTGATGCGGCGAAGCCGATATAAACTACAAGAACAGCCAGCATAAGCCCAATGCATGCCCTGAAGGTGTATTCCTTAATGTGCTTTTGCCTGAGTGTGTAATGCGTATTTGATGTCTTTTTCGTAAAGCGTAAAACTGCAATTATTATTCCGTAAACGGAAAGATAGAGTGTAATTGAAATGATAAACAATATGTCGGGCGGAATGATTTCAATATCGCTTGAAACAACGGTTTTCACCGCCTGCATATCACCTGACATTAAAGAAGCTATGAATATCAAAAATGTGCTTGTAAGCGCCGCCTTAACGCCCATATGAATTATCATTATCGCCTTGGTTGCAATAACAAAGGTCTGGTATAACAGCCCGTATAATATAAGCTTTTTATCAGAATTTTTAACAGCGGTGGTTATAACATAAAGCAGAATGAAAGCTGCATAAAGTCCGATTCTCATTAAAGAATCAAAGCTATATTCGTCCCATGCTGCGAAAACAGAAAGCGCAGTAGTTATAACTCCGCAAGCCATAAACCCGTACGCTGTGCTTACAATTCCGAAATTGCTTTTGTAAAGCCTTGACATACTGTGCGAAACCGCTTCGCCGTCGCCCATTCTGCCGATAGCCTGAGACAGCGCCGAATCGTAATCATAGCCCGCGTCGGTATAGAACTTGATTCTGTCGTCAAGGTGGGCGGCAATCTCAGCGGCTATTTCCGCCTTAGCCTGTTTATCCTTGATTTCCGCAACCGCCGATTCAATGTATTCTTCTCTTGTCATAATTTGCTGTTGTCCTTTATCAGAATTGTGAATTGATTTATGCAAAGCCTAAAACCTTGTTTACATTTGTGCTGAAGGATTTCCACTCCGCCTCCTTTTCCTGAAGCTGCTTCTTGCCCTTTTTCGTTATGTGATAATACTTTCTGTTTCTTCCGTCAAATTCTTCCCAGTAGCTCTCAAGGAGCTTTTCCTTTTCAAGCGCGTGAAGAATAGGGTAAAGCGTGCCTTCACTCATTTCAAAGGCGTTTTCGCTCCTGATTTCAAGCTCGCGGATAATCTTGTAGCCGTATAAATCCTTGTTTTCAAGAACAGCAAGAACAAGAAGGTGGGTGCTTCCCTTTAACAATTCCTTTGAGTATTTCATAATGTCCTCCTTTATAAAAATACCTTGTGTTACAATGCATATACATTGTAACACAAGGTATACTTTTTGTCAATAGAAAAAGGGCGAATATTTTCGCCCTTAATTCCGCATTCCGAATTATAAGCAGTGCGCTCTTAATTCCTCGCCTGATTTTGCGCTGAGATAAGCGGGTGCGATGTCGAAAACTGTCATAGCTCCCGTCTTTCCTTCCTTGTTGAGCCTTGCAGCAGCTCTTGCATATGCAACGATAACAGAGCCTGTAAATTCAGGGTTTGAATCAAGCTTTAAGCTGTATTCAATAACGTGCTTTGTGCCGTCGCTCGTTTCGCCTGAGTAGATAACCGAGCCGCCGTGCGGAAGGCCGCTGTGGTCGCGCTTCATCTCGTCGGCAGAAATGAAATGTACCGTTGTGTCGTAGTCCGAGAAATAGTTCGGCATAGTCTTGATTTCATTTTCAATTCTTGCAAGATCTGCACCTTCTTCGGCAACAACGAAGCATTCTCTCGTGTGCTTTTCACGTGTTGAAAGCTCAGGGTTTTCGCCGTTTCTAACTCTGTCAAGCGCAGCAGGAACGGGGATAGTATACTGCCTGCAGTCAATAACGCCGTCAATTCTTCTAACAGCGTCCGAGTGTCCCTGGCTTACGCCCTTGCCCCAGAAGGTGTAGTCCTTGCCGTTTGGAAGAACTGCGCTTGCATAAAGCCTGTTAAGCGAGAACATACCCGGGTCCCAGCCGCAGGAGATAATGCCGATTTTGCCTGCCGCCTTTGCAGCCTTGTCAACATTTTCAAAGTGAACGGGAATGTTTGCGTGGGTGTCAAATGAATCAATAACGTTGTAAAGCGCCGCATACTTAGGAGTCATCTCAGGTAAATCGGTAGCCGAGCCGCCGCAGATAATAAGAACGTCGATATCCTCCTGTCCCTTATCAAGCTCGTCTGTGCTTTTAACTGGTACACCGTCAGTTTTAATTGTGAGCGTGCTCGGGTCACGCCTTGTGTAAACAGCCTTGAGCTCAATGTCGCTGTTCATTTTAACGGCAGCCTCAACGCCGCGTCCGAGATTGCCGTAGCCTAAAATTCCAACCTTAATCATAATTTTGTCCTCCTTAAAAATATTAAAACTATTCTATCATAAAGTGTAAATAATATCAATAAAAAATTGACAGGGTGATTAACCCTGTCAACTTAATGTTTATTTTACTTTAACCTTTTTAACCTTTGACCACTTTGAATACTGAACCTTGCCGTTTATTTTTTTATAAGCGCGGATTCTTACATAATAGGTTTTTTTAGCTTTAAGCTTTTTAACGGTGAGCTTCTTCTTTGCTGCGCCCTTTACCTTCTTAGTCTTAGCCTTCTTCATATTCTTTTTAACTGAATACTGAATCTGGTAGCCGTCAACGCCGCTTACCTTTTTCCAGGTTGCTGTGAAGGCCTTCTTGCCCTTCTTCACCTTGCTGAGCTTAGCAGCTCCGAGCTTTTTAACAGCCTTCTGCGGAGTGATAATCGCGCCGCAAACAGAGCAGTGAGCGCCTGCAGTTTTTCCTGCCTTTTTAAAGGTAGGAGCAACTGCCTTGTCGGTTACTGCGGTGTGTGCAAGCTTTGCTATTGCCTCGTCCTTCGCCTCGCCGCAGATTTTGCAGATTAAGTGCTTGCTGCCCTCTTTAGTGCAGGTAGCGGGAGCTGTGCTCTTAACCTCGAAAAGGTGCTTGCCTGCGCCGTAGCTTTCGTCATAGGTCTGACCTCTGAAATAGTAAAGCGAGAAAAGAGCGTCCTTTGTTGCGAAGCTGTCAGCGTCTCCGCCCTTTGTAAAGGTGAACTCTCCTGCGCCCTTTTCAAAGTTTGTTGAAAGGAGTGTGTAGTAATCAAACGCCGTGTCAAGCTCGCCTACGCTTGCAAACGCAGCCATTGAAAGCGCTGTTGAATTGCCGTTTGCGTTGTTGCTCCATACAGGGTCGCAGAAAGCGCCGTCCTCTAATAAGTATGACTTTATTACAGCCTCGGCGTCCTCAGCATATTCGCTGTAATCGTTAACGTAAGGAGCGATTGCAATGAGGAAATGGCAGGCGTTGTCGCAGGAAAAGCCCCAGTTTTCCATACCCTTGCCGAGGGTGTAATAATTGCTGATAAGGTCGTTGATTATAGCCTTTGCTCTTGTCGGCTCAGCGGCCTCGATAGCGTATTTATAGTGATACTGATGAGGTCTTGCCTCTTCTATGTCAGCCTCTGCAAACGCCTTGTCAATATTGTAAGAATAAAAGTCAGTTGTAACGTAGTCAAGCTCGTCGAGTATAAGAAGAACTGCGCCGTAAAGGCCTAAGTTCTCTTTGCCCGTGCTTGACGACACTATTTTACCGCCGTTTGCATCAAGGTTGTTCTTAACGCTTTCAACGTATCCCTTCGTGTATTCGCTCACGTCATAGCCTGAGCGGATGAGGGTGAGAAAATCAAACGATGAATCAACAGTAAAGCTCTCCTGTGCGCCGAAAACGCTCTTTGCCGCCGCAGCCTCCTGCTTTTTGGCGTATTCGTTAATCTCTGATGTAACGTCAACCGTGCAGTACGGAGCAAAAATCTCGTAATCGTCGTTATCGTCAGAATACTGACCCTGAGCAGAAATGCCGAATGTTCCGAGCGAATCGGGGGTAAAGGTAAACTGACCGTTTGCGTCCGTCTTGCCGACAAGCTCGCCGTCAACGGTTATATCCATATCTGCGGCAGGAAGCACAACCGTATTCCAGTTCTCGTCATATGTCTCAACGTTGAGCGTAAGAGTTACGCTTTCGCCGAGCTTTATAGTTTCGTTTCTCTTGTCAAAGCGGGTGTACTTGTCGCTGTAAAAGCTTGCATCCTGATAGAACATATACTCAACCGAGTCATTGTCCTTGAGCGCGCTTTCAAGATTGTAGTAGTTTCCGTCGCCTGAATCCATTGCGCCGTTGATTCTGTAGCCGAGCGCCGTTGTGCTCTCGCCGAAGGACTGATTAAGCATTCCGCTTGAATATTTAATCGGAGCGTAGTCCATGAAGTCCTCGCCGAACATTCTGATGTGAGCAGCAATAACAGCGTCATAAACTGTAGGCTCATCGCCCTTGTCGTTGTAGCCAACTGCTGACTCGAATTTGTCGCTGAGGTCAGAGCTTACGCTGATAACTGCGGGCTCCATAGTGAAAACGCCGCCGTCATAAACGCTGAACTCAACCTTAACAGTCTTTGCCTCAGCCGCAAAAACCGATGTTGCCATCGTAAGGCTTGTTATCGCCATAACCAACGACAGCATTACTGATAAAACTTTTTTCATTTTTTAACCTCCTTTGCTTTCTTAAATGAAAAAAATCTCTGCACGAGCAGAGAAAGGAGTGAATATTTTGCACGCCGAAAAAGAGTGCATAATTCAAAGTCTTGTTAAACTCAATCCAAGTGATGTTAAAGTGGGCAGTTTGAGTAAATGCTATGTTAATTTATCCCGTGAAAATAAGCCGCATTTAATTGTTTTGCACCTTAAATCGCATAGTTGGTGTGCATTTTGTCATTTCTTTAGCGCAGATATACTGGTGTATATCAAGGTAAAAAATGGCAAAAGGTGCATTAAATATGTGATTTAAGCATTGCTTGGTTTGAGCTTGGCAAGACACAACCTTCCCATATGCCCGAAAGTGTGAATTAAGCTGTGACTCGTCTCCCGGCTTGTGATATAGCCTAAGCGCGTCTCTCGCCTTCTCGGTTTCCCAATGGCATATGAGAGCCTTCATCAGATACGGTAATGGCGGTTGCCCGGGATTCTCACCCGATTCCGTTAGCCATAGCTTGCAGGGATATTATAACGCACTGCAAGCAAAATTTCAAGGCTTAGCATATAATTGTTAATTTTATGTAGCATTTCGGCTGAAGATGTGGTATAATACTTATTCAGTATTTTGATATTAAGGGCTAAAGGAGGCTTTTTTATGGATAATATGGAGAATAATTATCAGGAAATCGGCGCTCGCCTTCGTGAACTCAGAGAGGTCAGCGATTACACTATTGAAGAGCTTGCGGCTGAATTTAACGTTGACCCTGAGGTTTATGCCGGCTATGAGGAAAACGGACAGGACGTTCCGATAAGCCTTATTTTTGAAATCGCTCAGAAATTCAAGGTCGATTTCAACGAGATTATAACGGGTAAAACCGCGTGGCTTAACACTTATCATCTTATCAGGCGCGGCGGCGGTAAGAATGTTAACCGTAACCCCGAATATCATTTTGAGGACCTTGCATACCGCTACGGAAATAAGGTTATGCAGCCGCTCCTCGTTACTCTTGAGCCGACCGACGCTCCCGCAAAGCCTATAACTCACACAGGCCAGGAGTTCAATCTCGTGCTTGAAGGAACGGTTATTATTACCCTCGGCAGCAAGGAATTTACTATGAACGCGGGCGACTCAATTTATTTCAACCCGCAGATTCCTCACGCACAGCGTTGCGGCGGTGACGTGAAGGCGCGCTTCCTTACGGTGATTGCCGAATAATTTCTCTTTAACTTTCTATAGAATTGGAGTGACGAAAATTGGACTATTTGCTTAAAAAATTTCTTCCTCAGATTGAGTTTTCAAGCTATGAGGAATTCCACGATAAATTTAAAATCAACGTTCCCGAAAATTTCAATTTCGGCTATGACGTTGTTGACGCCTGGGCGGAGGCGGAGCCTGAAAAGCGCGCCCTCTTATGGGTAAACGAGGAGGGCGAGGAGAAAACCTTCACCTTTACCGACATCAAGCGCCTTTCAAATAAAACGGCTAATTTCTTCAAGAGCCTCGGGCTTAAGAAGGGCGACGTTGTTATGATGATTATGCGCCGCCGCTGGGAATACTGGATTTGCGCAACCGCACTTCACAAGCTCGGCGTTATCCTCATCCCCGCAACCCTTCAGCTCACAAAGAAGGACATCGTTTTCAGGGGAAACGCAGCAGGCGTTAAAGCCGTTGTCTGCGTTGACGATGATTTTGTAATCTCTCAGATGGAGGAATCAGACCCTGAAATTCCGTCTCTTGAAAATAAAATTCTCGTTGGCAAAAAGCGCGAGGGCTGGCTTGATTTTCACGAGGAAATGGAAAAATTTTCAGACGAGCTTCCCCGCCCGACAGGCGACGAGGCAACACGCTGGGACGATATTATGCTTGTTTATTTCACAAGCGGAACAACGGGTATGCCAAAGCTCGTTCAGCACAATTTTGCACACCCGCTCGGCCATATAGTAACCGCTAAATACTGGCAGCACGTTGAGGAAAACAAGCTCCATATGAGCGTTTCTGATTCAGGCTGGGCAAAGTTCGGCTGGGGCAAGATTTACGGTCAGTGGATATG
>CAMOWP010000065.1 GCA_946628455.1 uncultured Clostridia bacterium
TAAACGCGGTAGGTGCAGTTTGAATTCTGCTGAATTTCAGCAATCAGCGCGCCCTTGCCGATTGCATGTACGGTGCCTGCCTCAATGAAAAACAAATCGCCCTTTTTAACCTTAACTCTGTTGAGCTTTTCCATAAGGGTGTTGTTTTCAATCGCTTTTCTGAATTCCTCTTTGGAAATTTTTTCCTTGAAGCCGTAAACAAGCTCAGCGCCGTCGGCAGCGTCAAGCACGTACCACATCTCCGTTTTGCCGAATTCATTTTCAACTCTGCGCGCGTATTCATCGTCAGGGTGAACCTGAATTGAAAGGTTATCGTATGCGTCAATGAGCTTTATCAGAACTGGAAAGTAAGGAAAAGCCTTTGCGTTTGTTCCCGAGAAGCTGTCAACGATTTCACCAAGCGGCATTCCGTCATATTCACCGCCGTCAACAGTATTCATTCCGTCCTTGTGGCAGGCGAGCATCCAGCCCTCTGCAGTTTTATCAAAGCCCGTGTTGAAGCCGAAATCATCTGTAAGCCTGTTTCCGCCCCAGATATAGTCCTTAAACACAGGGTTAAGCTTTAATATTTCCATAGTATTATTCCTTTCAGAAAGTGCTTTTAATATTTTATCAAAATTTTTCTTCACTTTCAACACATTTTGTAGTAAAATAAACTGATTAAAATTTTAGAGGTTTTTAAATGGCAGTTTTAGACGCGCAAAACTTAACGCTTTCCTTTGGCGGGGACACTCTCTTTGAGGGTGTTACTTTTGATGTCAAGGAAAAGGAAAAGGTTGGGCTTATCGGCGTTAACGGCGCGGGAAAAACCTCGCTTTTCAAGATTATTACGGGCGAGTATGAGCCTGACAGCGGAAGCTGCTTTATTTCAAAAAATGCAACGGTCGGCTATATGGAGCAGCACACCTGCGCTGAGGATAAAACCGTCTGGGACGAGCTTGTATCCGTTTTCAGCGAGCTTATTGAAACTGAAAACGAGCTTGAAGAAATAAGCGCGAAGCTGACAAGAGGCGAGGGAAACCAGAGGGAAAACATTGAAAAGCAGGACAGGCTGACTGAGCTTTTTACAGGAAACGGCGGGCTTACGTATAAGAGCAGGACCCGCTCCGCGCTTATCGGCCTCGGCTTTAACGAGAGCGATTTCGATATGCCCACCTCAAAGCTTTCGGGCGGGCAGAAATCAAAGCTGATTCTTGCAAAGCTTCTTCTTTCAAAGGCGGATTTTCTCCTGCTTGACGAGCCTACAAATCATCTTGATATCAAGGCTGTTGAATGGCTCGAGAGCTTTTTGAAGGACTTTACGGGCGCCTGCCTTATCATTTCTCACGACAGATATTTTCTTGATAAAATAACAAATAAAACGGTTGAAATTGAAAATAAAAAGTGCCGTTCCTACCGCGGAAATTACTCTGAATTTTTAGTTAAAAAAGAGGCTGAGCAAAAGGCGATTGAAGAAAAATACGAAAACGATATGAAGGAAATCGAGCGTATTGAAGGGATAATCGCCCAGCAGAGACAGTGGAACAGAGAAAAGAATATCAAAACTGCCGAGAGCAAGGAAAAGCAGATTGAGCGAATTAAGGCACAGCTTGTTGTTCCCGACAGCAGGGTTGAAAAAATCCGCTTTGATTTTACTCCTAAAACGGTCAGCGGCGAGGAGGTGCTTGTCGCTTCAGAGCTTGCAAAAGCGTTTGGCGATAACAGGGTTTTCAGCAACGTAAATATGAGAATAATGCGCGGGGAAAGGGTGTTCCTTCTCGGTGATAACGGCTGCGGAAAAACAACGCTTTTAAAGATTCTTATGAAGGATTATTCTGCTGACGACGGATATTTCAAATTCGGCGCAAACGTTTTTTGCGGCTATTTTGACCAGGTTCAGGCAAAGCTTGACCTTACTAAAACCGTTATTGAAGAAATCTGGTCAAACTTTCAGTATCTTACCGAAACTGCGGTAAGAAGCGCGCTCGCGGCGTTCCTCTTCAAGGGAGACGACGTATTTAAAAATCTCAGCGAATGCTCGGGCGGCGAAAGAGCAAGGGTTGCGCTTTTAAAGCTTATGCTCGGAAAATTCAATTTTCTTCTGCTTGACGAGCCCACAAATCACCTTGACGCGCTTTCCCGCGAGGAGCTTGAAAAAACGCTGCTTTCCTACAGCGGAACAATGCTTATCGTATCCCATGACAGATACTTTATCAACAAGCTTTCAACGCGAATTCTTGAGCTGACTGAAAACGGCGTTAACGAATACCTCGGAAGCTATGACGAGTATATAGAAAAGAAGCTGCAAAGAGAGAGCGAGGCGGCTCCCGCAAAAAGCGAAGCTCCCGCAAAAAAGGTTAACGAATATCAGCTCAGAAAAGAGCAGGCTTCAAGGCTTAGAAAGGCTAAAACACGGCTGAAAAAATGTGAGGAGGAGATTGAAACTCTTGAAGAGGAAATCTCCGAAATTGAGGAAAAGCTCTCAGGCAGCGATTATGAGCAGCTTGTAGCGATGACCGCTCAGCTTGAAGAAAAAACAAACGCAAGAGACGCTCTTTATGCCGAATGGGAGGAGCTCTCGGAATTTATAACGGAAAACGAATGATATGAGCAAAAGGGTTATTATTATCGGCGGCGGAGCAGCGGGGCTTATGGCTGGCGCAGAGTCCGCAAAGCGCGGTAATGAAACGGTTATAATTGAAAAAATGGCGCGCCCTGCAAGAAAAATGATGATAACGGGCAAGGGCAGATGCAACGTAACAAATGCCTGCTTTGAGCTTGACGAGCTTATCGGCAACGTACCTACCAACGGGCGTTTCCTTTACTCTGCGTTTTCGGCGTTTATGCCTTATGACACTATCGCGCTTGTTGAGGAGCTTGGCGTTCCTACTAAAATTGAGCGCGGCAACCGCGTTTTTCCCGAATCAGATAAGGCGGTTGACATAGTTGACGCCTTCGTTTCAAATGCAAAAAACAGCGGAGCAAAAATAATTCAGGGAACAGTCAGGGCGTTTCAGCTTTCGGGAGACAGAATAATTGCCGTCGAGCTTGAAAACGGCGAGGTTATCCCTTGCGACAGCGTTGCAATCTGCACCGGCGGTATGTCATATCCGCTGACGGGCTCAACGGGCGACGGCTACGCTCTTGCAAAAAGCGCAGGGCATACGGTAACCGAGCTGAGGCCTTCGCTTATCTCGCTTGAAGCGTCAAATAACTATATTCCGCGGCTTCAGGGCTTGTCGCTTAAAAACGTAAGCATCAAGCTTTTTGAAAACGGTAAGGAGATATACAGCGATTTCGGCGAAATGCTTTTCACCCATTACGGAGTCAGCGGACCGATGATTCTCTCCGCCTCGGCGCATATGAGGGACCCTGAAAAATTCAGCTATAAAATAATTCTTGACCTTAAGCCTGCGCTTGATTTCAAAACGCTTGACTCAAGGCTTATAAGAATTTTTGAAGAAAATAATAATAAAGATTTTATAAACTCTCTTTCATCTCTCTTGCCAAATAAGCTGATAACAGTTATTGTTAATATGTCAAAAATTGCCCCGTCGCAAAAATGCAACAGCATAACGAAGGAGCAGAGACACAGCTTAGTTCAGCTTTTAAAGAGCATAAAAATTGACATCAGCGCTTTCAGGCCGATTGAGGAGGCGGTGGTCACCTCGGGCGGAGTAAGCGTTAAGGAAATCAACCCGAAAACTATGCAGTCAAAGCTCGTTCCTAATCTCTACTTTGCGGGCGAGGTTATAGACGTTGACGCATATACGGGCGGCTTTAATCTGCAGATTGCCTTCAGCACGGGCTATCTCTGCGGAAGAAATATCTGAGCCGATTATTGAAAAAGGAGAAAACTATGATTAACGTTGCAATTGACGGACCTGCAGGCGCAGGCAAAAGCACTGTGGCAAAGGCTGCCGCTAAGGAGCTTGGCTACATTTATGTTGACACGGGAGCGCTTTACAGAACTATCGCTCTTAACGCAGTAAGAAACGGCGTTATCGACGATACCGATAAGATTATCAAAATGCTTGATAACACAGTTGTTGAGCTTAAGCATATCGACGGCGTTCAGGCTGTTTATCTCAACGGCGAGGATGTTTCCGCTTTAATCAGAACTCCCGAAATTTCAATGGGCGCAAGCAAGGTTTCGGCTATCCCGAAGGTGCGTGAATTTCTCCTTGAGCTTCAGAGGGATATAGCAAGAAAGAATAACGTTATTATGGACGGACGCGATATTGCAACCGTCGTACTCCCGAATGCAGATGTTAAAATTTTCCTCTTTGCCTCACCCGAATGCAGAGCACAAAGAAGATATAAGGAGCTCATCGAAAAGGGCGAGCAGTTAAAATATGAGGATGTTCTTGCTGACGTAAACCAGCGTGATTATCAGGATTCGCACCGCGAAATCGCTCCGCTCAGACCGAGCGAGGATTCCGTTATGTGCGATACCTCCGAGCTTAATTTAGAGGAATCAATCGAGGCTGTTGTTAATATTGTTAAGGAGAACATTGCTTAATGAAGGAATTTGACTATTCAAAGGTACCGCATTATAAATTTTACCGCTTTGCCATAAAGGTTTTCGGCCCGCTTTTCAAGCGCCTTTACCACGTTGAGCACAAGGGGCTTGAAAACGTTCCGAAAAATAACAAAAAATACATAATCGCAATTAACCATACCTGTGCTCTTGATCCCGTTTTCGTTGCTATTGCAGACGGTATTCCCGCACTTCACTTTATGGCAAAAGTTGAGCTTTTCAAAAATCCCGTTGTTGCGTGGGTTATAACTCATCTTTACGGCTTCCCCGTTAAAAGAGGCAAGGGCGACACCACTGCCGTTGATTATGCAAAGAAGATTATCGCAGAGAATCACGTCCTCGCAATCTGCCCCGAGGGTAAGAGAGTTAAGGATAAAAACGGCGTTCCGCAGAAGGCTAAGGCAGGCGTTGCGCTTATAGCAAGGGATACGGGCGCGGATATCCTCCCCGTAGCAATCTGCTGCGAGAATAAAATTGTGCGCGGCGAGCACGTAAGGGTGTGCTTCGGTAAGCTTATAAAGTGCAGCGAGCTCGGCATTGACGAAAGCTCCAGCCGCGAGGAAATCAAGGACGCCGCAAACATAGTTATGGAAAGAATAACTGAAATGAGGGAAAGTGAACTCAGTGGAAATTAAGCTTGCAAAAACCGCCGGCTTCTGCTTCGGAGTGGACAGAGCGGTTAACCTTGTTTACAAATTGGTTGAAGAAGGGGAGAGGGTGTGTACTCTCGGCCCCATTATTCATAATACCCAGCTTGTGCGCGACCTTGAGGAAAAGGGCGTTAAGATTATTGAAACGCCATCCGATTGCCCCGAGGGCTATACAATCGTTATAAGAACTCACGGAGTTGAAAAGCAGGTTGTTGAAGAAATTGAAAAAATGGGCATAAAGTATATAAACGCAACCTGCCCGTTTGTTACGAAAATCCATTCAATAGTTAAAAAATACGGTGAAGATGTTCCCGTTTTAATCGCGGGAGACAGCAATCACCCTGAGGTTTTGGGCATAAAATCCTTCTGCAACGGCGATTCTTATATTTTTAAAAATGAAGAAGAGTTGCAAGAAATTATACAAAATAATGAAAATGTCAAAAATTCTGAATCCATTTGCGTATCGCAGACAACTTTTTCGCAAAAAGAATGGAAAAAATGCGAGAAAATATTGAAAAAGGTATGTACAAACTGTAAAATTTTTGATACAATATGTAATGCGACGTCAGAAAGACAGAGCGAAGCGGCGGAGCTTTCCGCAAACGCAGACGCTATGGTCATTATCGGCGGGCGCCATTCATCAAATACCTGCAAGCTCAGAGATGTCTGCTCAGCTAACTGCAAGGCGTATCTTATCGAAACTGCCGAAGAGTTAAAGAGCATTGATTTTTCAGGCTGCGGTATCGTTGGTGTAACAGCCGGGGCTTCGACACCCTCGGTAATTATCAAGGAGGTACTCAAAACCATGTCCGAAGAAATTAAAGAAAAGGAAGTTGAAACAACTTCAGCTGTAGCCGAAGAAGTTGTGGAGACAGCAGAAATTGCTGAAACGGCTGAAGTAAAGCCTGCTGTCGAAGCATCTGCTGATGGTGAGGCATCCTTTGAAGAATTGCTTAACGAATCTTTTAAGGGAAATGAAACAAGCAAGGTAGTAACAGGAACTGTTCAGAGCATAACTCCGACAGAAGTTTTTGTTGACGTACCCGGCAGAAAGCAGACAGGCGTTGTTGCGTTTGAAGATCTCTCAGCTGAGCCAATCAGCAAGTGCGAGGATGTTGTAAGCGTTGGCGACGAGCTTGACCTTATCATTATGAAAACTGATGATAACGACGGCGTTCTCAAGCTTTCAAAGAAACTGTTTGACGCGTCAAAGGGATGGAATGACATTGTTGCCGCTAAAGAGTCAGAAGAAATTCTTGAAGGTGTTGTAACCCAGACTATCCGCGGCGGTGTTCTCGTAACAACAAAGGGTACGAGAGTATTTGTTCCTGCGTCTCTTACAGGCTTAAGAAGAAATGAAGACCTTGAAACCCTTAAGGATAAGGAAGTTAAGTTCAAGATTATCGACGTTAACCCTGCAAGAAGAAGAGCAGTAGGCTCAATAAAGGTTGTAGCAGACGCAGAAAGAAAAGAGAAGGAAGATGCACTCTGGGCAACTCTTGAAGTAGGTCAGAAGATTACAGGTACTGTTAAGTCTCTCACTTCTTACGGAGCATTCGTTGACCTTGGCGGAATTGACGGAATGATTCACATTTCCGAGCTTTCATGGTCAAGAATCAAGCACCCGAGCGAGGTTGTTAACGTTGGCGATACAGTTGAAGTTACAATCAAGGCGCTTGACGAAGAAACAAGAAAGATTTCTCTTGGCTTCAAGAAGATTGAAGACAGCCCTTGGGAAATTATGAAGAGAGATTACCCTGTAGGTACAGTAGTTGACGCAAGAATCGTAAGCTTTGCAACATTCGGCGCATTCGCTAACATTCTTCCTACAGTTGACGGTCTTATCCACATCAGCCAGATTTCTTATCAGAGAATCAACGCTCCTCAGGACGTTCTTAAGATAGGCGAGGTTGTAAAGGCTAAGATTATTGATATCGATTACGATAAGAAGAGAGTTTCTCTTTCAATTAAAGCGCTTCTCGATCCTCCTGAGGAAACAGAGGAAGAGGCTCCTGCAGAGGAAGCTGCTGAAGAGTCTGCTGAGGCTCCTGCAGAGGAAGCTGTTGAAGTAGCTGAAGAGGCTCCCGCAGAGGAAGCTGTTGAAGAAGCTGCCGAAGCACCCGCAGAGGAAGCTGTTGAAGAAGCTGCCGAAGCTCCTGCAGAAGAAGCTGCCGAAGAGGCTGAAGAAGCTCCCGCAGAGGAAGAGGCTGCTGAATAATTTATACATAAAACGGACTATTTTAAAAATAGTTCGTTTTTTTTGTTGTATTTTTGCCTTTTGCGGTACTTATATGTGAAAGATAATTTAAGGAGGCATACTTATGAAAAAGACTTTAAGCATTGTTTTGGCTTCAATGCTGCTTTTGCAGTCTGCCTTTATCGGCTCATATACCGCGCAGGCTAAAACAAAGGTGCACACAAGCGGAAAATATCAGTATGTAATCTTAAAGGACAAGACTGTAAGAATTACAAATTTTAAAGGAAAGACCCCGAAAAGCCTGAAAATACCGTCAAAGCTCGGCGGCAAAAAAGTAACGGTTATCGGCGCAGGAGCGTTTTATAATAAGAAAACGCTTGAAAAGCTGACTATTCCTGATACCGTCAAAAATATTAAACAAAGTGCGTTTTCAAACTGTGGAAATCTGAAAAGTATTAAGCTCGGTAAGAATATAACTCATATCGGCGGCGGAGCGTTTTGTAATACAGCCTTTACACTGAATAAAAATAATTACACAGACGGTATGCTGTATTCGGGAAAATATCTAATTAGTGCTTACTCAAACTTAAAGGGCACTGTAAAGGTTAAAGAGGGAACGCAGCTTATTGCGGGGGAAACCTTTAACGCTGCAGGCGAAATAACAAAGGTAATTCTTCCCAAAAGCCTTAAATATATGGGTGAAAGCGTATTTTGGGAGTGCTACAAGCTTAAAAGCGTTAATATCCCCGAAAATGTTAAAGCTATACCCGGTTCCTGTTTCAGAGATTGCAGCGCACTTGAAAATATTGAATTGCCAGGCGGCATTATCAGTATAGGACAAAGAGCGTTTTCCTCGACTGCAGTAAAAGAAATTAAACTCCCTGACAACCTTAAAAAGCTCAGCTATGCTGTTTTTGCGAACTGTTCCAGTCTTGAAAAAATTGAAATTCCCGATACTGTTGAGGAAATAGGCGACGGAGCTTTTAGAGACTGTACAGGACTTAAAAAGCTTGTCATTCCTCCGTCTGTAACGTCAATCGGCAGTTATGCTTTTTGGGAATGCGACAGCTTAACCGAAATGACAATTCCAAACAGCGTAAAGAGTATAGGCAGCAACGTTTTTGGGGGCTGCAGTAAGCTTGAAAGTGTTTCGCTGTCAAAGAATATTCACCGTATTCCTGCAGGACTTTTCAGCTACTGTTCTTCGCTTGAAACAGTGGATTTTAAAGGCGAAATAAAATCGGCAGGATATGGAACCTTTACATATTCAAAGCCCTATAATGATGAGAGCAACTGGGAAAACGGCGCGTTTTACTTTGAGAATATGCTCCTCGACAGTAATTCAGAGACAAAGGGCGAATTGAAAATAAAGGAAGGAACAACGTTCATTTCAGATTATGCGTTAATCAGCTGTAAGGCTGAAAAAGTATTTATTCCCGAAAGCGTTAGGAGCATAGGAGAGAGCGTCTTTTCGCAGTGCTATGAATTATCTGAATTTTCAGTTGATGAGAGTAACGCAAATTTCAAAAGTGAAAACGGAATTCTTTATAACAAGGACAAAAGCAAATTAGTTTGCGTACCTGCAAGCATTAAAAACTTAACAGCGCTTACAATGCCCGACTCGGTTATTACAATTTGTCCCTCGGCTTGCTGTGGCTTGCAAAGCATAAAAACGGTGACTATAGGCAAAAACGTAAAAATAATTGATAATTACGCTTTTTACAATGCAAAGGAGCTTGAGAAGGTCAGGCTGAACGATAAGCTGAAAGCAGTGAAAAACAGAGCGTTTTTTGATTGCCCGAAACTCAGAAGCGTAACAGTACCTAAAAACGTAAAAGAAATAGGAGAAGAAAAAAGCTTAGTTGGCTATGCTAAAACAAAAGAATTAGCTATTAAAGAAAAGACTAATATAAATATTAAATTTGATTTATTTGATTTTGCATATTCATATAATAATAAAAAAATGCTTAAAAAAGGTGTTTATATTATTTATTATGGAGATAATGCTTTAGAAGTTAGCCCTATTTATAAATTTTATTTAGATGAAGATTTTATATTAGATGAAGTAATTAATTTATCTAATTTTAAAGATGAATTATCTAAAAAAATAGAAGTAGATGATATTAAA